>JBDSAB010000179.1:0-5308 GCA_039922395.1 Caldimonas sp. | reverse complement strand
CTTGGTGAAACGCCAGACGATTTCGCCGACCTTCCCCGGCGCCACTGTCACCATCTGCGGATCGTCGTGCTCCATCTCCGGGAATTTCTTCATGAGCTCGTAGTGCTCCTTCAGCTCCTTCTGCGTTCCGAGCACCATCTCGTGCTTGAGTTGCCCGACGTTCCTGACAAGAAAGCGGATCGTTTCGCCCTGCTTGACGGCAAGGCTCGCCGGCGCGAAGCGCATCGAATCCGTCATGCTGACCTCGACAGTGCGGTCCACACGCTTGGCGTCGCCTGCCGTACCGATGGCATGACCGTGCTCATGGCTGTGCCCGTCAGCCTTGACGCCCGCCTTGATCGCGTGGTCGTCGTTGCCATGGCCGAAGGCGCTCGTCGCCGTCAGCAAGGAAGCGGCAGTGTGCAGGGTCACGGCTCTCCATTTCATCTCGATCTCCGTTCGTTGATTGCATTCATCGATGGCCCGAGTGGCCACTCGGCTTGCGGATCTGCACTTCGATCTCGGGCTTGGGCCGCCCTTGCGCTGGTGGCATGGCACCCGCACCCTCGGCGGCGAAGCGCGCAGGCTCCGAAAGGTTCCCTGTCCACTCGAAGGCGTTCGTGCCCGGCGGATGCTTGTACCAACCCGGATCGGTGTAGTCGCCCGGCTTCTGGCCTGCTCGAACCTTGATCACGCTGAACATGCCGCCCATCTCGACCGAGCCGTACGGGCCCTCGCCGCCCATCATTCGAGCGGTGTTGTCGGGAATCGGCATCTCCATCTCGGCCATGTCGCCCATGCCGCGCTCGCCCATGACCATGTAGTCGGGGATGAGCTTGTTGATCTCGCGCACGACACCGCGATGCTCGACGCCGATCATGGTGGGCACCTCGTGGCCCATCGCGTTCATCGTGTGATGGCTCTTGTGGCAGTGAAACGCCCAGTCGCCCTCCTCGTCGGCGATGAACTCGAGCTGCCGCATCTGGCCCACCGCCACGTCCGTGGTGACCTCGTTCCAGCGGGTCGACTTCGGCGTCGGACCGCCGTCGGTTCCGGTCACCGCGAACTCATGACCGTGGATGTGCATCGGGTGGTTCGTCATCGTGAGGTTGCCCATGCGGATGCGGACCTTGTCGCCCTTTCTCACGTTGAGCGAATCGATCCCGGGGAAGATGCGGCTGTTCCATGACCACAGGTTGAAGTCGAGCATCGTCATGATCTTGGGCGTATACGCCCCCGGCTCGATGGCGTACGCATTCAGGAGAAACACGAAGTCACGGTCGACCTCGTCGATGAGCGGGTGCCTGGTCTTCGGATGCGTGACCCAGAAGCCCATCATTCCCATCGCCATCTGCACCATCTCGTCGGCGTGCGGGTGGTACATGAACGTGCCGGGCCGCTTGGCGACGAATTCGTAGACGAATGTCTTGCCTGGCTCTATCGCCGGTTGAGTGAGCCCCGCGACGCCGTCCATCCCGTTCGGCAGGCGCTGGCCGTGCCAATGGATGGACGTTCTCTCGGGCAGCTTGTTGGTGACGAAGAGGCGCACCCGGTCACCTTCGACGACTTCGATCGTGGGACCGGGCGACTGGCCGTTGTAGCCCCATAGGTGGGCCTTGAAGCCAGGCGCCATCTCGCGCACGACGGGCTCGGCGACCAGGTGGAACTCCTTGACGCCGTTGTTCATGCGCCAGGGCAGCGTCCAGCCGTTGAGCGTGACGATCGGGTTGTAGGGCCGCCCGGTGTTCGGCACGAGCGGCGGCATCGTGTCCGGCTTGTCCTGCGATACGGGCTCCGGCAAAGCGGCCATGGCCACTTTGCTGACGCTCGCTGCAGCCGCGGCGACACCGGCACTGCCGACAAGAAAATTGCGTCGATTGGTTGTCATGTCTGCTGGATTCAGTTCCGCTCGCTGGGACCCTTGCCGGTACGGGTCTGCGATGCGTCGGAGCTGCCGGTCAGCGGCGCCATCGGCCGGCCGAGCAGCGAGGTTTGCAGGCCCGCTTCCGCAAGCCAGAAGTCGCGTTGCGCTTCAATCGCCTGCACGACGCTCGAGATCTGCTCGCGTGCATCGGCGAGGAGCTCGAAGACGCCGATCAGCATCGCGTTGTAGCGAAGGACGTTTTCCTCGGCGATGGTCTTTCGGAGCGGCACGATCTCGTCGCGGTAGTGGCGCGCCACGTCATAAGCGGTGCGGTAGGCGCCGTACTGCTGGCGAACATTCGAGCTCGCCTCGATGGCGACCTGCGCGGCACGATTGAGCGCCGCGAGGTAGGCCGCCTGAGCGCCCGCGCGCCTCGCATCGCCGAAGTCGAAGATCGGCAGTGGCAGGCTGAGGTCGTATCCCTTCTGCCGGGCCAGATTGGACTCGCTCTTGGTGGTGCCACCCACTTCGAGTCCGTTGACGACACTCGTGATTCGCGTCAGGCCTTGCTCACGCGCGATGAAGTCGAGGCTCGCGCGTGCGATCTGAACATCGAGGCGGAGGCCGATGGCTGACTGCGCAACGGCGGCTTCCTCACGGGGTGCCTTCGGCAGATCCGGAAGACGGTCAGGAAGCTTCAACGAAGCTGCCTGCGCATCGTTCAACCCGAGGGCTCGCACCAGCGCCTCGCGCGTGCTGCGTGCGGCCTGGCGCGCACGCGCGAGCTGGGCGACGGCGTCGGCCGAGAAGGCCTGCTCGCGGGCTCGCTGCAAGCGGCTGTAGTTGCCCACCGCCTGCATGCGGCGAGCCAATTCGGCGCCCGCATCGGCAGTCGCCTTGACCTGCTCGAAGTAGCGAGCCGATTGCGCGGCCGCAACGGCGTTGATCCAGGCTGCACGAGCGTCGGCCGCGATCTCGACGACGTTGCCGGCCAGCGCCAGCCGAGCGGTCTGCTGCCGATAGTCGGCAAGGCGCAGGCGAGCTGGCAGCAACAGCAGGTCGAGCACCGAGACGCTGAGCGTTCGGGTGATCTCCAACTCGCGCGCACCGGCTTCGTTTCGCACCAGCCGCTCGAACGCGAACACCGGATTCGGCAGGCGCGCGCTCTGGACGGCCGACACGGTATCGGCTGCTCCTTCGAACAGCATGGCCTGGAACGCAGGGCTGTAGGCCAGCGCGATCTGCACCGCATCGTCTGCGCCGAGCGGCTGGGCCAGTCGCGCGTCGACGTCCGCCTGCGCCTGGCCGCGTGCCTCGTCGGTCGTGAGCCAGCGGAGGTCGGTGGCGAACTGCTCACGTCCGAACTGCCGCGTCGCTTCGAAGTTGCGGTCGATCGCGGTGCTGGCACAACCCGTCAGCGCGAGCACCGCGACCGAAACGGACATCCATCGGCGATCAAGTCTCGACGCCGGGGCACTGCATGGAGAAGCCGCCATTTCAGTGCGGAGTCGAGTGACTGCCCGATGCCGGTGCTGCCGGTCGGCCGACGCCTTGACTTCCCGTTGCCTTGGCTGCAGGCGCGGCACCCCGGGTGCTTGCCGCGGGTGACATCGGGGCCGGCGTTCGCGCGGATCCTGGCATCTGCATACCGCCGTGAGCGGCCGGCATTGCCGGTGCAGACGCTGCGGCGGACGCTCCGTCGGTCGCCTGACCTTCGCGCGCATAGGCCTGCCAACCGCCGATCTGTCGAACGACGTCGTTCGCCTGGCGCCAGGAGCCGACCGGCTGATCGCTGTAAGGACGGTAGCCCTCGAAAGCCGATCGGTAGCTGCCCTGACCGGATCCCGATGGAACCGACGGTGCTTGCGAAGCGGCAGCCGCTTTCGTGGCCGCCGATGCCGAAGGCAAGACGGAGGAAGGCTGCGCTGCCGTGACGATCGGCTGCATCAACGCGAGGGCTGCCGCCATCGCGCCATGTGTGTGCTTCATTGTTCGAAACCATCTGAGTCGCTGCAACGGCAATGCCGTTCAGCCGACGCTCGCACGCTTTACGCACGAGCTCCCAACGGCCCCTCTCAGGGGCCTTACTGGGTCAGGTGCTTCGGGGTGGACGCTCCTGGCCGTCGGACAGAAATGTGACGGCTGGCGTCGAGAGGTCGGGAAAGGAGGTGGTCGACGGCTCACGCACGGCAAGGCTCGCTCCAACGCTGCTCAAGAGCGGCGTCACTGAGCAGAAGGCGGAGCAGACATTGCACTTGTCCGCGGTGCTGGCATCGTCATTGCTCTGGTCCTCGCTCGAGCCATGGTGATGCGCCGCGTGATCGGAAGCGACAAGGGACGCCGCACCGTCGTCGTGGAGAACGCCTTCGAGATGCACTTCACTTTGTGTGCCGACGCCAGCGGGGGGGCACAGCATGGCCGCAGCCATCGCGCTCCGAACCGGGAGCAGCACGGCAAGCAGCAGAATGAGCCAGATGCGAGTCGACTTCACGATCATCAGCTTAGCAGGCCACAGGAAATCCCCATCCCGTTGGTGGAACTGCGCAATCGAGGAATAGGGTGCCGGCACAACAACCAGTCTGGACCTTGCCACAGTGACAAGGTCAAGAGACGCGTCGCGTTTAGGTCGCCAGACCGCTGGTGCCTTTCGCTCGAACCCTTGAGGTGCAGAATCAGGAAGTCAGCACCCCGAAGGTAATGAAGCCATCGATTCGCACTTGGGCATGCGCTGTGCCCCTCGCCGTCGCAAGCCCGGGACTGATGGCTCATCCGGCTCTGCTGAGTTCAGCGCCGGATCAGGGGGTCACCCTCGAAGCGTCTCCACGGGAGATGCTGCTGCAGTTCACGGAGGCGATCGAGCCGTCGTTCTCGAGCATCACGCTGGTCGATCCCTCGGGCAAGGAGCACCAGATCAGCACAGGTCACACGGACAAGCAGAGTGCCAGAGTGGTGTCCTTTGCCCTTCCAATCCTGACGGCAGGTGCCTACCGTGCCTATTGGTCGGCGTTGGGCCGCGACGGACACCGCGTGAAAGGCGTCGTCAGCTTCTCGGTGAAGTGATTGGACGACGCTCCGTTCGTGCCGCTGCAGATCGGTGCAATCAGCGCGCTGAACGTCGGGCTGGCCCTTCTTGTCGGCAGTCTGACGGTGCTGTTCGGCCTGCGCTCGGGCCGGTCGAGATGGGCCAGCGACAGAAGATCGGCCGCCGTCGGCCTTTTCAAGATCGCCGCGATCTGGACGCTTTGCGCGGCCATTGCGCTGCTTTGGACCCAAGCTGCGCTGATGGCTGAAGTGCCGTTGTTCGACGCGGCCGAAGCCGTCGGCCAGGTTCTCCTCGAGACGCATTTTGGACACGCCTGGATTGCGGGCATTGCCGCATTGGTGATGCTCATCGTCACCCGGCGCTTTCAGAAGCCGACGCTGGTGCAGATGCGCGAGATGGCGATGTTGGCGGTGCCGGTCGCT
>JBDSAB010000178.1:0-3250 GCA_039922395.1 Caldimonas sp. | reverse complement strand
ATGCCGGCGCCGCGAGCCGCCGAGCCGGCAGCGGTTCCCAACATCTCCGAATCGCTGCTTCGCCATCCGCAGGCCGAGCGCGAGTTCCGATTCGGCGAGCATCGCATCGGCTACGCCTTCCGGCGCGCGCGCCGGCGCAGCATCGGCTTCGTGGTCGGCCCGGAAGGGCTCAGCGTCAGCGCGCCACGCTGGGTCGGGCTGCGCGAGGTCGAGGCGGCGCTGGCCGAGAAGGGCGACTGGATCGTCCGCAAGCTGGTCGAGCAGCGCGAGCGCTCGCGTCGGCTCGACGCGGCGCGGATCGAGTGGCGCGACGGGACGATCGTGCCTTTCCTCGGACTGCCGGTGACCGTCGTGCTCGACCCGCTGGCCTCGGTGCCGGGTGGTGCGCAACTCGACGTCGCTGCCGACAGGAACGTCGGCGTTCCGGAGCGCGCGTTGCGGATCGGGCTGGCGCGCGGCGCGACGCCGGCGCAGCTCCGCGACGTGGTGCAGGGTTGGCTGCAGCGCCAGGCGCGCCGCGTGTTCGAGGAGCGCTGCGGCATCTACGCGGCCCGCCTCGGCGTGCGTGTCAGCCGGATCGCACTGTCGTCGGCGCAGACCCGCTGGGGCAGTGCGAACGCGAACGGCGCGATCCGCCTGAACTGGCGCCTGATCCACTTCGCGCTGCCGACCATCGACTACGTCGTCGCGCACGAGCTGGCGCACCTGCGCGAGATGAACCACAGCCCGCGCTTCTGGGATGTCGTGCGCTCGGTCGTGCCCGACTACGAGCAGGCGCGCGCGACCTTGCGGCGCGACGCGCTGCCGGCGATCGATTGACCGGTGCGAGCCCGCCGCCGGAGCTTCGCGCTCAGGCCGCGCGTTCGAGGAACGCGCGGATCTGCGGATTGATGACGTCGGGGTGCGTGATCGGCGCCATGTGCCCGAGTCCGGGCTGCGGCGCACTTGTCACCCGTGGCAGCGTTCGGGTCAGCCGCTCGGCGACGGCCCGAGCCGACTTGGGCGACGAGTCGCCCCACAGGTACAGCACCGGCACGTCGAGCGCGGCGTAGGCCGAGGGCGGCGTGGTGTCGGCGAACAGCGCGTCGAGCCAGCCGCCGACATTCCGCACCGAAGCGGCGATCGCCGGCTGGCGGCTCGCCGGCATCGTCCGGAAGGCGCCGGCGCCCATCCAGTAGTCGATGAAGATCTCGGCCGCGCCGAAGTCATCGCCGCGCTCGGCGGCTGCGGCGGCCGCCAAAGCGGCGCGCCAGATGCCCTGTCCCGCCGACTGCAGCGGATCGGCGCCGGCATCGACCAGCAGATGAAAGACGGTCGGCTCGTAGACGACGATCGATGCGACACGGCCTGGATTCGCGAGCGCCGCCCTCAGCGCCACCGCGCCGCCGTACGAATGGCCGACGAGGTGAAGCGGCGCACCAGCCTGCGCCAGCACCGGCTCGAGCAGCGCGACCTCGTCGTCGAGGCGGAGCGCCCGGTCGATCGGCCAGGGCGGGCTCTTGCCAGCGCCGTAGCCGTCGACCGCAATCACGTGGAAGCGGTCGGCGAGCAGGTCGCCGAGGCTGCGCCACTGGCTCGAGGTGCTGGCGTTCGAGTGCAGGCAGACCACCGGCGGCCCTTGTCCGACTTCGCGCAGCGACGGCCGCAGGTCCATGCTTGGCTTTAGACTTTACGTAAACGTCAATTGTTCAGTGTACGACCCGATGCCCGCCGCCGCCGCGAAGTCGACCTCCGCATCGACGCCGACCTTCTCGATCGGCGAGCTCGCGCGCGAGTTCGATCTGACGACGCGCGCGATCCGCTTCTACGAAGACTGCGGGTTGCTTGCACCGCTGCGCCGCGGCCGCAACCGGGTCTACACGGTGCGCGACCGGACCCGGCTGAAGCTGACCCTGCGCGGCAAGCGCCTGGGCCTGACGCTCGCCGAGGTCAAGGACCTGGTCGACATGTACGAGTCGCCGCGCGACACCCAGCCGCAGCTGAAGAAGTTCCTGGTCGTGCTGGCGACGCATCGCGAGCAGCTCGAGCAGCAGCTCGCCGACCTGCAGGCGACGCTCGGCGAGGTGCGCGAGCAGGAGCGCGAAGCACGCCGATTGCTGGCCGAAGGGCAGAAGCGCGCGCGCCTTGGCTAGAATCGGTAGTTGACGTATACGTCAATTGCAGCTCCTTGTTCGCGAAGGCCTCCCGATGACGCCAGTCGATCCCGAGTACGAACGGCGCACGCGCGACTCGTTCGCGCGCCAGCCGGCGATGGCGACGATCGGCATCGCGATCGGCGAGGTCGGTCCGGGCCGGGTCGTGCTGGCGATGCCGCATCGTGCCGACCTGACCCAGCAGCACGGCTTCCAGCATGCCGGCATCGTCGCGACCGGGCTCGACTCGGCGTGCGGCTATGCTGCCTTCACGCTGATGCCGGCCGACGCCGGCGTGCTGACGATCGAGTTCAAGGTCAACCTGCTGGCGCCGGCGCGTGGGCCGCAGCTGACGTTCGAGGGCACGGTCACGAAGCCCGGTCGCACGATCAGCGTCGTCGACGGTCGGGCCTGGGAATCGGCCGGCGATGGCAAAGAGCGCAAACTGGTCGCGACGATGACGGCGACCGTCATGACGATCACCGGCCGGGCCGATGTCCGGCACTGACCGATAACGCGGAGACACCGATGGACCTGCCCGGACTCGACCACCAGCTCGGCGATGACATCGACGCGCTGCGCGATGCGGTGCGCGCTTTTGCCGCCGCCGAGATCGCGCCGCGCGCCGCCGAGATCGATCGCAGCGACCAGTTCCCGATGGACCTGTGGAAGAAGATGGGCGAGCTCGGCGTGCTCGGCATCACTGTCGCCGAGGAGTACGGCGGCGCCGGCATGGGCTACCTCGCGCACATGGTCGCGATGGAGGAGATCAGCCGCGCCAGCGCGTCGATCGGCCTCTCGTACGGCGCGCACAGCAACCTCTGCGTCAACCAGATCAAGCGCAACGGCAATGAGGCGCAGAAGAAGAAGTACCTGCCGAAGCTGATCTCCGGCGAGCACGTCGGCGCGCTCGCGATGAGCGAGGCCGGCGCCGGCTCCGATGTCATTTCGATGAAGCTGAAGGCGGAGGAACGCGGCGGCCGCTACGTGCTGAACGGCACCAAGATGTGGATCACGAACGGCCCCGACGCCGACACGCTGGTCGTCTACGCGAAGACCGAGCCGCAGCTCGGCGCGCGCGGCGTCACCGCGTTCCTGATCGAGAAGGGCATGAAGGG
>JBDSAB010000177.1:0-6636 GCA_039922395.1 Caldimonas sp. | reverse complement strand
AGCCAGCGCTTCAGGTCGCGCGTCGGCGCCGCCATCACGCCGGTGTAGATCTCGCGGATGCTGCGATCGCCCGCGGTCGCGTCCTTGTCCTCGACGATGCGGTGAATGCGGCCGCCTTCAAGGGCGTCGCGGCCGGCCGCATCGCCGCGCACGATGCGGCCATAGCCGCGCGGGTCGTCGAGCACGGCGGTCAGCAGCGCAAGCCGACTGCCTTCGCTGGCCGCGACCAGCGCCTGTGCGGTCGCCGCTTCGATCAGCGGGACATCGCCGTTCAGGATCAGGGTCGTGCCGCTCTCGCCGAGCCACTGCACCGCCTGCTGGACCGCGTGGCCGGTGCCGAGCTGCGGCTCCTGCCGCGCGAACACGACCGAAGGGTTTGCGACCGACGCCTCGACCGCTTCGGCGCCGTGGCCGGTGATCACGATGATGCGGCGCGCCCCCAGTCCGGCCGCGGTTTGCAGAACATGCTGCAATAGGCTTCGGCCCGCGAGGCGATGCAGCACCTTCGGCAGCTTCGATCGCATGCGGGTGCCCTTGCCAGCCGCCATGATCACGATGTCCAGCGCCAAATCCGTCGTTGCCATGCCACGTCCCTTGCTGCGAGCCGCGATTATCGCGGCGCTCTCCGCGGTCCTCGTGTTCCTGGGCGGCTGCAGCGCGATCGGGCTGGTCTACAAGCAGGCCGACTCGCTCGCATTCCGTTGGCTCGATCGCTACGCCGACTTCGATGATGCGCAATCGCTGCGGGTGCGCGAGGCGATCGCCGCCTGGTTCTCGTGGCACCGCCGCACCCAGCTGCCTGATTACGCCGATCTGCTGACGGGCGTCGAGAACGACGTGCTGGCCGACACCACGGCCGATCGCGTCTGCGCACTGTGGGCCGACGTGCGGAGCCGCATCGACCGTGGGCTCGAACAGGCCATGCCGGCGATCGTCGATGTCGCGATGTCGTTGAAGCCCACCCAGCTGACGAGCATCGAGCAGCGCTTCGCCAAGACGAATGCCGAGTACCGCGATGAGTTCATGCAGACCGATCCGGTCAAGCGCAGCCGGGAGACGGTCAAGCGGGTCGCGAACCGCGCCGAGTGGCTGTACGGCGACTTGGGCAAGCCGCAGCGCGAGCGGATCGGACAGTCGGTGGGCGAATCGCCGTTCGATGTCGACCTGGCCTTCGACGAGCGGCGCCGTCGCCAGCAGGATTCGCTTCAGACGTTGCGCCGCGTCGCGGGCGGCAACGTGCATGAGGCCGTCGCGCGGACCGAGGTCGGTGCGTGGCTGGGGCGTGTCGAACGGTCGCCGCGCGAAAATTACCGGAGCTACAGCGATCGCCTGGTGAGGCACAACTGCCGAATGGCGGCCGACCTGCACAACAGCACGACGCTGGCGCAGCGCCAGTTCGCATCGAAGAAGCTGAAGGGTTGGGTGAGCGATCTGCGCGTGCTCGCCGCCGACGGCTGAGCGCCGCTAGCTCGAGGCCGGCTTGATCTCGACGGTCACGCGGCGCGGGTTGACTCCGCCGCTCGGAAAGTCCTTCAGCGCGGCCTCGAACATCGCCGGCAACGCCGACTCGGTCATCGGCGAAAAGCCGTCGCTGCTGGCCCGCGCCTCATACAGCGGTTCGCCGCTCTTCCGATCGCGGATCAGCAAGGCGACTTCACGTTCGTAGGTGGTCGGATAGTCCCAGCGCGGGCCCCAGCCGAACGAATGCCCGCCGGGGGCGAAGAACAGGCGGCCGCCGCGGCTGAAGAAGAACGGCCGGTGCAGGCCCGGCCCCCACCAGAACGGATCGTCGAACGGTGAGCGGTCGTACGCTGTGATCCGCGCGCCGACCTGCACGGTGACGTCGGCCCCTTTCGGATCGGCCGCAGGGGCGAAACCGGCGGCCTCGACCGCGCTGCGGGCGGCGTCCTCGAGCCGCTGCTGCTGTTCCGGACGATCCTGCTGCGACGGCAGGCGCTCGAACGCATAGGTCGCGGGTTTGCGCTCGGCAGGCCAGCGGCTGTAAGTCGACACGTCGCTGTCGATGCTGCGCATGGACGCGCAGCCGCCCAGTGCGATGGCAACCACCAGCAGCAGGATCGATCTCATTGCATCCTCGGCTCACGAAACTCGTCGGACCGGCAGCGTGGCGACAGGCGCCTCGCAGGCCTCGTCGGGGTCGAACGCTCGATCGCCGGCCGGATCGGCAACCCCGCTGGCTTGGAGCGTCTCGAACGGGAAGAGGTTCCGATCGAGCAGGTGCGACGGCACCACGTTCGACATCGCATTGAACAGGTTGTCGATGCGACCCGGGTACTCGCGCTCCCAGTCGCGCAGCATCTGCCGGATCTTCACGCGCTGCAGGTTGTCCTGGTTGCCGCACAGCGTGCACGGGATGATCGGAAAGGGGCGCAGCGCGGCCCAACGCTCGAGATCGGCCTCCGCGACGTAGGCGAGCGGGCGGATCACGATGTGGCGGCCGTCGTCGCTGGCCAGCTTCGGGGGCATGCCCTTCAGGCGGCCACCGAAGAACATGTTCATGAAGAGAGTCTGCACCATGTCGTCGCGATGGTGGCCGAGGGCGATCTTGGTGGCGCCGAGTTCGCTCGCGACCCGATAGAGCGCGCCTCGCCGCAACCGCGAGCACAGGCTGCACATCGTCTTGCCTTCGGGGACGAGGCGCTTGACCACCGAGTAGGTGTCCTGCTCGGCGATGTGGAACGGCACACCGCGCTCTTTGAGGTAGGTCGGCAACACGTGTTCCGGAAAGCCCGGCTGCTTCTGGTCGAGATTCACCGCAACCAAGTCGAAGCGCGACGGTGCACGGCGTTGCAGTCCGAGCAGCAGGTCGAGCAGCGCATGGCTGTCCTTGCCGCCGGACAGGCAGACCATGACCTTGTCGCCCGGCTCGATCATGTTGAAGGCGGTGATCGCCTGGCCGACCTGCCGATACAGACGTTTCTCCAGCTTCGCCGCCTCGACCGAGGTGCGACTCGTCGCCGCGTTCTCCGTCGACGTGACGCCGCTCACCCGACCGTTTCCTTGATCGCGAACACCTCGACGCCGACCGCGTCGCAGTCGGGGTAGACATCGGGCTTCTCGGTCGAGACCCGTGCGGCGCGCACGCGCGGATGCTTCAGCATCAGTGCGAGCACCTCGTCGCACAGCGTCTCCTGCAGGTGGATGTGCCCCTTCGAGACGCGCGACGCGATCGTGCTGCGGATGAAGTCGTAGTCGACCACTTCCTCCAGCGCGTCGGCGCGCGGGGTCGAGACGGCGAGCGGGATGTAGAGGTCGACGTTCATCACGACGCGCTGTTCGGCCGTCTTCTCGAAAGCGTGTACGCCGATGTTGATGCGGATCTCGTAGTTGCGCAGGAACAGGCGCCGGCAATCCATCAGGCTGGGATGGCTGAGGAGGCTGTGCACGTCAGCTCGCCTCGGCGCTCAGGAACAGCACGTCGCGCGGCTGGCCGGCAAGGTGCTGGCCGCCGTCGACCAGCAGGGTCGTCCCGGTGATCGCCGGGGCGCCAAGCAAAAAGCGCACGGCGGAGGCGATGTCGGCCGGCGTCGACGAGCGCTCGAGCGGCGTCAGCCGCCGCGCCGCCTCGAACCGCTCAATGCTCATCGGTCCTGATGGCAATGTCACCCCGGGTGCGACGCCGCACACCCTGACGGTCGGCGCGAGCGCCTGGGCCAGAGCGACGGTGGCGGCCTGCAATGCGGCCTTTGAGAGCGTGTACGACAGGTGGTCCGGATTCGGGTTCCAGAGCTTCTGGTCGAGCAGGTTGACGACGCAGCCGGTGGCGCCGCGCGCGCCGAGATGGCGGTGCAGCGCGCCGGCCAGCACGATCGGCGGCCCGGTGTTGGCGCGCCAGTGGCGTTCCATCGCGGCATAGCCGAAGGTCTCGACGCTGTCGTATTCGAACGTCGACGCGTTGTTGACGATCGCATCGAGGCGGCCGAGCCGCGCGACGACGTCCGGCACCAGCGCACGGCAGGCCGCTTCGGAGGACAGGTCGACGCCGAATGCTGCGGCCGTGGCGCCAAGCCGCGTCAGCTCGACGACGACTTCATCCGCCTCGGCGGCTGAGGCCCGGTAGTGCACGGCGACGTCGAAGCCGTTCGCGCCGAGATCGAGAGCGATCGAGCGGCCGAGGCGCTTGGCGGCGCCGGTGACGAGGACAACGGGTCGGGACGACACGGCTTTCTACAATCGATCGATGCCTCAGGTAGGAAGTGCCAGTGTATGGCCGCGCTCGCACGACTGATCCGCGAGGCGATCGAGCGCAACGGCGGCTGGCTGCCGTTCGATCGCTTCATGGCGATGGCGCTCTACGCGCCGGGGCTCGGCTACTACGCGAACGCGGGGCGCAAGTTCGGCGCCTGGCCCGGGTCGGGCAGCGACTTCATCACCGCGCCGGAGCTGTCGCCGCTGTTCGGGGCGATGCTCGCGCGCCAGGTTCGCCAGGCGCTCGAGGCCAGCGGAACCAACGAGGTCTGGGAGTTCGGCGCCGGTTCGGGGGCACTCGCCGCGCAACTGCTCGATGAGCTCGGCGACACGCTGCGCCGCTACGTGATCGTGGATGTCTCCGGCACGCTGCGCGCTCGCCAGCGCGAGCGGCTCGAGGCCCATCGGCATCGCGTCGAATGGGTCGATGCGCTGCCGAGTTCGCTGTCCGGCGTCGTCGTCGGCAACGAGGTGCTCGATGCGATGCCGGTGCAGCTCCTCCAGCGCGACGGGGAGAGCTGGCGCGAGCGCGGGGTGGCCTGCGAGGGAGAGCGGTTCGTCTTCGCCGATCGGCCGACGGCGCTGGCGCCACCCGAAGCAGCTCTGGCGATGCCGGACGGTTCGACGATCGAGCTGCATGCCCAGGCCGAAGCCTTCATCGCGACCTTGGCCGAGCGCGTCGAAATGGGGGCCGCATTCTTCGTCGACTATGGCTTTCCGGCGCACGAGTACTACCACCCGCAACGGAGCGGCGGCACGGTGATGTGCCATCGCGCGCATCTGGCCGATCCCGATCCACTCACCGACGTGGGCGCTAAGGACATCACCGCGCATGTCGATTTCACCGGCGCCGCGCTGGCCGGCCAGGAGGCCGGGTTCGACGTCGTCGGTTACACATCGCAAGCCCGCTTTCTCTTGAACTGCGGGATCCTCGACCGGCTGGAAGGCGCCGATGTGCGTGTGACATCGGCGGCTCAGAAGCTCCTCGCCGAGCACGAGATGGGCGAGCTGTTCAAAGTCCTCGGTTTCGTGAAGGGGTGCGATTTCGCGCCGATCGGCTTTGCCGCCGGCGATCGGCGGCACACGCTGTGATCATACGACCGCCGTCCATGCTCACGAGGCAACTGGCGTGATCCGCTGGCTTCTTGTCGTCTTCCTCGCGCTGTTGCTCTTTGCCGGACTTCGCCCTTGGCTCGAAAAGCTGGGCTTTGGCAAATTGCCGGGCGATTTCCGGTTCCGGCTGTTCGGCCGTGAGTGGTTCATCCCGCTGACCAGCACCGTCGTGTTGAGCTTGATTGCCATGGGAGTTGCCAAGCTGCTCTAGCGATTACGGCTTGCCGCGCGCCGTGGGCGGGTTCGTCGCGAAGGCGCAAGACGGGGCTAAGGAGGTACCTCCGGCCCTTGCCGGGCGGCGAATGGCGTCTCAAGGGCTTCCAGTCGAGAGCGCCGGATCGCCTCGCCGACGGCGGGCCCGGTGATATCCCGCGCCGCGAGATCGGCCGCAATCGCGGTCGCGTCGACCGACTGGACTGCGCTGAGCACGCTCAGAAGTCGCTCTCTCGGCAGATAGGGCGCGTCCGCCTGGCCAAGACGTCCGCGGGCGTCGCACTCGCACGCCCGCAGCATCTCGGCGAACCGTTGCGGGCGACGCAGCGCATCGCACCGCTCGATCAGGCGCAGCAATGCCGCCGGGCCGAACTCGGCGCTGCGGTGGACGTTGCCATGCTCCCGAGCCACCAATTCGGCAAGCTCCCGGCAGGCGCTGCTGACCTTGAATCGGGCGCCCACCGCACGCGCGAGTTGAACGCTGCGCTGCTCGTGGCCGATGTGCTTCGGCAGCGCGTCGGCGGGTGTGGTGCCCTTGCCGAGGTCGTGGCACAGGCAGGCGTAGCGCACTTCGAGTGAGGTTTGCAGGTACGCCGCCATGTCGAGCGCCATCATCAGGTGCAGCCCGGTGTCGACCTCCGGGTGGTGCTCCGGCGGCTGAGGGACACCCCACAGGCGGTCCACCTCCGGCAGGATCCGGACGAGCGCGCCGCACCCGCGCAGCACCTCGAACATCCGCGATGGACGCCGCTCGAGCAGGCCGCGCGACAACTCTTTCCAGGCCCGCTCTGGCACCAGCGCGTCGACCTCGCCGGCATCGACCATCGAGCGCATCAGCGCTTCGGTTTCGGGCGCGACCCGAAAGTCGGCGAAGCGGGCCGCAAAGCGCGCGAGACGGAGGATCCTGACCGGGTCCTCGACAAATGCCGGCGACACGTGGCGGAGCACCTTCGCAGCCAGATCCCGTTGCCCGTTCCAGGGATCGACGATCGTCCCGTCGGCGGTCTTCGCCATTGCGTTGATCGTCAGGTCGCGGCGCTGTAGATCCTCCTCGAGCGAGACGTCCGGCGAAGTGTGGACAGCGAATCCTCGATAGCCAGG
>JBDSAB010000176.1:0-2916 GCA_039922395.1 Caldimonas sp. | reverse complement strand
AGCCGAGCGCATGCGCCGATTCGGGTGATTCACCGACCGCGCGCAGCACCAGGCCGGCGCGGGTGCGGTAGAGGAAGAACGCGAGCCCGGCGGTGAGCAGGATCGCGACATAGACCATCGGGTGCTGGCGGAACAGCGCCGGCCCGATGAACGGGATGTCGGCGAGGCCCGGGATCGAGAAGCGCGGGCGCTCGGTCAACTTCTGCTGCGTGTAGGCGATGCCGGCGAAGGCCGAGAAGCCGGCCCCGAACAGGCTGAGCGCGAGGCCGCTCGCGTACTGGTTGGTGTTGAGCCAGATCACGAGCACGCCGAACGCAGCCGCCAGCAGCGCGCCGGCGGCGGCACCGGCCGCGAACGCGATCCAGTCGCTGCCGGTGTGCACCGCGGTCGCGTAGCCGGCCACCGCGGCGACCAGCATCATGCCCTCGGCGCCGAGGTTGACGATGCCGGCGCGCTCGTTGATCAAGAGGCCGAGCGCGGCGAACGCGAGCACGGTGCCGGCGTTCAGGGTCGCGGCCAGCAGCAGTGAAAAGGCTTCCATCAGACACCCTCCTTCGCGGTCAATCCGGCCGGTCCGATCGGGCCCAGCCCGCGACCCGGCAATGCTTGCGTGGTACCGATCTGGCCGCCACCGGCCATGGCCGAGACCGGCTCGGCCGGCTCCGGCGGAGCGCCCTTCCAGCGCAGCCGGTAGACGATCAGCGTGTCGCAGGCGAGCAGCGAGAACAGCAGCAGGCCCTGGAACACGCCGGTCAGCGACTTCGGCAGGCCGAGGCGCGATTGCGCGAGCTCGCCGCCGATGTAGAACATGCTCATCAGCACCGCCGAGAAGACGATGCCGAGCGGATGCAGCCGGCCGACGAACGCGACGATGATTGCGGCGAAGCCGTAGCCGACCGGCACGTGCGGCGTCAGCTGGCCGAGCGGCCCGGCGACCTCGAGCCCACCGGCCAGGCCGGCCATGCCGCCCGACAGCAGCAGCGCAGTCCAGAGCGCGCGCCGCGACGAGAAGCCGGCATAGCGCGCCGCCGCCGGTGCGAGGCCGCCGACCTGCAGCTGGAAGCCGGCGTAGGTGCGGAACAGCAGGATCCAGAACACGCCGACCGCGAGCAGCGCGATGATCAGGCCGATGTTGACGCGAAAGCCGGGGAACAGCTTCGGCACCTGCGTCGACTTCAGGAACGTGATGGTCTGCGGGAAGTTGTAGCCGGCCGGGTCCTTCCACGGCCCGTAGACGAGGTAGCTCAGCACCATCTCCGCCACGTAGACCAGCATCAGGCTGACCAGGATCTCGTTGGCGTTGAAGCGGTCGCGCAGCAACGCGACGATGCCGGCCCAGAGCATCCCGCCGAGCACACCGGCGACCAGCACCGCGGCGACGATCCAGCGCCCGGTCTCCTTGTCGGCGAGCATCGCGACGCCGCTCGCCGCGATCGCGCCGATCACGAACTGGCCTTCGGCGCCGATGTTCCACACGTTCGAGCGGAAGCAGACCGCGAGGCCGAGCGCGATCAGCATCAGCGGCACCGCCTTCATCGCCAGCTCGGTCAGCGCATAGAGGTTCTTCGCCGGCTCGATGAAGAAGATGTAGAGGCCGCGCAGCGGGTCTTTGCCGAGCAGCAGGAAGAGGCAGGTGCCGATCACGACCGTGATCGCGAGCGCCAGCAACGGCGACGCAAACGCCATCAGCCGCGACGGCTGCGGGCGGACTTCAAGCTTCAGCATGGCCGACCTCCTTGGTGCGGTCCCACAGGCCGCTCATCCATTCGCCGATCATTTCGACCGACGCCTCGGCCGTCGGCACGCTCGGCGAGACGCGGCCCTTGGCGATGACGACGAGGCGATCGCAGATCTCGAACAGCTCGTCGAGCTCCTCGCTGACGACGAGCAGCGCACAGCCCTTGTCGCGCAACGCCAGCAGCTCGCCGCGGATCTGCGCGGCGGCACCGACGTCGACACCCCAGGTCGGCTGCGAGACGATCAGCAGCTTCGGGTTGGCGTCGATCTCGCGACCGACCAGGAACTTCTGCAGGTTGCCGCCCGACAGGCTCTTCGCCGCTGCCGTCGGACCGCCCGCCTTGACGTTGAAGCGCGCGATCAAGGCAGTCGCCAGCGCGGCGACGTCGGCGGTGCGGATCCAGCCCGACTTTCCGATCGCCTCGGTGCGCGTCAGCATCGTGTTCTGCGCGAGCGAGAGGATCGGCACCGCGCCGCGCCCGAGGCGCTCCTCCGGCACGAAGTGGAGGCCGGCCTCGCGGCGTTTGCGCGGCAGCTGGCGCGAGATGTCGCGATCGAACAGGCGGATCGAATCGGCCGGCGCGCGCGGGTCTTCGCCCGACAGCGCCGCCATCAGCTCCTGCTGGCCGTTGCCGGAGACGCCGGCCACGCCGACGATCTCGCCGGCGCGCACCTGGAAGCTGATCGAATCGAGGTTCATGCCGAACTCGTCGTCCTTCGGCAGGCTCAGGCCGCGCACGTCGAGCACCACCGCGCCGGCCTTGGCCGGCCGGTGCTGCAGCTGCGGCGGCTCGGCACCGATCATCAGGCGCGACAGGCTGGCGTTGCTCTCCTTCGTCGGGTCGACCTCGCCGGTCACCTTGCCGCCGCGCAGCACGGTGCAGTTGTGGCAGAGCGCGCGGATCTCGTCGAGCTTGTGGCTGATGTAGAGGATCGAGCAGCCTTCGCTGGCGAGTTTGCGCAGCGTGACGAACAGCTTTTCGACCGCTTGGGGTGTCAGCACCGAGGTCGGCTCGTCGAGGATCAGCAGCTTCGGGTTGGTCATCAGCGCGCGCACGATCTCGACCCGCTGGCGCTCGCCGACCGACAGCGTGTGCACCGGCCGCAGCGGGTCGACGTCGAGCCCATAGACCGACGCGACCTTGACGATGCGCTGGGTCACTTCGGGCAGCGACAGGG
>JBDSAB010000175.1:0-3883 GCA_039922395.1 Caldimonas sp. | reverse complement strand
TGGCCGGCGAGCGGGTGCACCACATGGGCGGCGTCGCCGAGCAGGGCCCAGCCCGGCCCGCACCAGCGATCCGCCCGACCGAGCTGCAGGCTCCAGGCCGCCCGTTCGGAAGCGAGCTTCAGATCGCCGGCGACGCCGCCGGTGGCCTGCATCAGCGCCTCCTCGAAGGCCACACTGTCCAGACCGCGCAACTCATCGGCTCGCTCGGTCGGCAGCGACCAGACCAGCGCATACGAGACGCCCGCCTGCGGGGTATCGAACGGCAGCAGCGCCAACACGTCCGGCGAGCGGAACCACTGGCGCGCGACGCCTTGGTGCGGGGTGGTGGCCGTCAACCGTGCGGCGAGTGCCTGCTGACCGTAGGCATGGCGGGTGAACGTCACGCCCAGGGCGTCTCGCCGGCGCGATTCGCGGCCTTCGCAGAGCGCGGTCAGCGCGGCCGGCGCTTCGCCATCGACCCGCGTGATGTGCGGCGCGAAGCGGACCGCCGCGGCGAGTTCGCGCTCCAGCACCGCCGCATCGGTGATCCAGGCCAAGGTGCCGACGCGCTGTTCCCACGCCGAGAATTCGAGCCCCGCGCCGGCCGCATCGCCCTGCACCTGCATCTCGTAGACCGGCGTGGCGGCGTGCGCCGGCAGGGCATCCCAGACCTTCAGGCTGCGCAGCAGCGCCACCGATGCCGGGTTCAGGGCATAGGCGCGCACGTCGTCCGGTCGGGCCTGCGCCACAGCGTCTTTCGGCAGCGCGACGCGGAGGCCCAAACGGGCCAGCGCGAGCGCCAGGCTGTGCCCGACGATGCCGGCGCCGAGCACCTGCACATCGAAAGAATTCATCCGCGAATTGTAGGGAGCGAGCGAAAGGCCACTCGACCGCCTGCCGGCACAATGCCGCCTTTGCGCCGCCGGGAGGCAACGACGTGAGCGATCTGACAGTTCGGGTGCAATCGCTGCACCTGTACCCGGTGAAATCGTGCGCCGGGATCGAGGTCGACGACGCGCTGCTGATCGAGACCGGCTTCGATCTGGACCGGACCTGGATGGTGGTCGACGGCAACGGCCAATTCGTGAGCCAGCGCGAGCTGCCCCGGATGGCGCTGATCAAGCCGACACTGAAGACGTCCGAGATGATCCTGCGGGCGCCAGGGATGCTGGCGCTGCACGTCGCGCTCGACGGGGTCGAGGAGAAGACCAGCGTCACCGTCTGGGGCCAGAAGCTGGCGGCCTACGACATGGGTGCGCTCAGCGCCCGCTGGTTCAGCGACTTCCTCGGCACCGAGGTGCGGCTGGCGCGCTTCGATCCGGAACAGAAGCGCCTCTCCGACCGGGCCTGGACCGGCGACGTCGACGCCGAGAACGCGTTCCAGGACGGCTTTCCGCTTCTCGTCGCTTCGGCGGCGTCGCTGGACGAGCTGAACCGGCGTCTGAGCTCGGCCGGCGAGCCGGCGGTGACGATGGCGCGCTTTCGTCCGAACATCGTGCTCGACGGGCTTGAGGCGCACGGTGAGGACGGTCTCGGCGACATCGAGATCGCGACCGACGACGGCGCGATCCGCCTGCGCCTCGTCAAGCCGTGCGTGCGCTGCCCGATCCCCGATGTCGACCCCTTGACCGGCGTGCCCGGCCACGCGGTTGGCGACGTCCTCGCGACCTACCGCCGCGACCCGCGGCGCGACGGCGGCATCACGTTCGGCATGAACGCCGTCATCGTCGAGGGCATCGACCACGTGATTCGCCGCGGCATGTCGGCCGAGGCCCGCATCCGGTTCGACTAGCGCTCGGACTTCCGCCGATGCAGCGTCTCAGGAGCTGGCAGCTCTTCGCTGTCTGCGTATTCACGTGGGCCACCACCTGGCACGCGATCACCTACCAGATCGCGCCGATTTCGCCAGAGCTGGGTGTTGGCGTGCGCTTCGGCCTGGCCGGTCTGCTGGTCATCGGCGCGTGCCTGTGGCGCGGCATTCAACTGCCGTCGGGTCTGCGCGACCACGCGATGCTCGCGCTGCAAGGCGTGTTCCTCTACGGCGTGTCGTACGTCTGCGTCTACCACGCCGAGCGCTACGTGCCGTCCGGCCTGGTCGCGGTCGGCTACTCGGCCTCGCCGCTGATCACCGGGATCGGCGCGAGCCTGCTGTTCGGCATCCGCGTCGGCCGCCGCTTCGTCGCCGGCGGCCTGCTCGGGCTCGCCGGGGTTGCGCTGATCTTCTGGCCGGAATTCGCCAAGGCGAGCAGCGGCAGCCAGGTCGGCCTCGGTGCCGCGTTCACCGTCGCATCGGTGCTGCTGTCGGCGGTCGGCAGCCTGGCGGCCAGCCGCAACCTCTCGCGCGGCGTGTCGTTCTGGCCGGCGCTCGGGCTCGGCATGCTGTACGGGGCCATGGCCTGCCTGCTGATCGCGCTGGTGCGCGGACAGCCCTTCGAACTGCCCCGCACGGCGACATGGTGGGTCACGCTGGCCTACCTCGTCCTGGCCGGATCGATCCTGACCTTCGCCTGCTTCCTGACCTTGCAGGACCGCATCGGCCCCGGGCCGACCGGCTCGATCGGCGTGATGACCCCGCTGCTCGCGCTGCTGGTCTCGATCGCTTTCGAGGACTTCGTGCCCAGCGCGCTGACCGTGGCCGGGGCCGCGCTGGCGGTCGTCGGCAACGCGCTGATGCTGCGCCGGATCGCACCCGCGACGCGTGGCGTGCCGACGGCGAAGGGCGGCGTCCCCACCGCGGCCGAACAGCGGCGCGCCGACTAGAATCGAGGCTCCCAGCGGGCGTTCGAGCGGCTTCGAGCCACGCCGACGCTCCGTCCTCTCCGGCGTGCGCGCCGACACCCTTCAGAGACCTGCCCGATGAGCCTGAAATGCGGCATCGTCGGCCTGCCGAACGTCGGCAAGTCGACCCTCTTCAACGCGCTGACGAAGGCCGGGATCGCTGCCGAGAACTACCCGTTCTGCACCATCGAGCCGAACGTCGGGATCGTCGAGCTGCCGGATGCGCGGCTGCAGGCGCTGGCCGCCATCGCGAAGCCGGAAAAGATCGTTCCCGCGATCGTCGAATTCGTCGACATCGCCGGGCTCGTCGCGGGGGCGTCGAAGGGCGAGGGTCTCGGCAACCAGTTCCTGGCGCACATCCGCGAGACCGACGCGATCGTCAACGTCGTGCGCTGCTTCGACGATGAGAACGTCATCCACGTCGCCAACAAGATCGACCCGGTATCGGACGTCGAGGTCATCCAGACCGAGCTCTGCCTGGCCGACATGGCGACCGTCGAGAAGAGCCTGGCACGCTACACGAAGGTCGCGAAGTCGGGCAACGACAAGGAGGCGCAGCGGCTGGTCGACGTCCTCGCCAAGTGCATGGCGGCGCTGGACCAGGGGCGGCCGGTCCGCGGCATCGGCTTCAGCAAGGAAGAGCAGGCGGTCCTGAAGCCGTTCTGCCTGATCACCGCGAAGCCCGCGATGTTCGTGGCCAACGTCGACGAAGACGGCTTCGAGAACAACCCGTACCTCGATCAGTTGCGGGCTTTCGCCGAGCGGCAGCACGCACCGGTCGTCGCGATCTGCGCGAAGACCGAGGCCGAGCTGGCCGACATGGAACCCGACGACCGGCAGATGTTCCTGGAGGAGATGGGTGAGACCGAGCCGGGCTTGAACCGCCTGATCCGGGCCGCCTTCCAACTGTTGGGGCTGCAGACCTACTTCACCGCCGGTCCGAAGGAGGTGCGGGCCTGGACGATCCACGTCGGCGATACCGCGCCGCAGGCGGCCGGTGTGATCCACACCGACTTCGAGCGCGGTTTCATCCGCGCGCAAACGATCGCCTTCGACGACTTCATCGCCTTCAAGGGCGAGCACGGGGCGAAGGACGCGGGGAAGATGCGCTCGGAAGGCAAGGAAT
>JBDSAB010000174.1:0-4906 GCA_039922395.1 Caldimonas sp. | reverse complement strand
ACTTGACCGACCACGGAGCACTGATGCCCAGCGCCGCTTCGAAGAGCTTGTCATGCATGACGCCTCCCTGCTCGTCAGGTCGAAGGCGACAGCATGCCGAGCACCCACTCGAAATTCAAGAGAGGCTCATTTAACCGCCGGACTTCAAGTCAGGCGTTGTCGGGGCCGCCAGTAACATTGACGAACTCGTATATCTCGGTGTTGAGCAGCGAGCGGCGCAGCTCGACGGGGTTGTCATCAAAGGTGTAGGCGACGCGCACTATCTCGAGCAGCGGCGTACCCAGCGCGATGTCAAGCTTCTTGGCGGTGTCTGCATCCGCCGGCACGGAACTCAGCTGGTCCACCGTCTTCGCAATCGTGATACCGAACTGGTTGCGGTAGAAGTCATACAAGGTGGAGTCCCGTTTGACGAACTGAGACTGCGTGAGTGTCGGGAAGATCGTCTTCGGGATTTGGATGCTATCGAGCAACGTCGGCGCACCGCCGAGGAGCATCACGTTCAGTACCTGGAAAACTGGGTTGCCTACTTGAATCTTCAAGCGTTGCGCCGTCAGGGCATTGGCTACGGCCTCTTCGAATCTGAGCGTCTGCACGATGGGAATTTCACGCACGCCGTCCTTGCGCACGATGTGCCAGAACGAGTTGAGCATGCGCGTGGAATCAAAGGGTGCGAGAAAGGTGCCCCGCCCCTGCTGCCGCACAAGCACCTTCTCCGCCACAAGGTCCGTCATGGCGCGCCGCACAGTCCCGACGCTCACGCCGTAGCGCTCCGAAAGCTCCTTTTCTGTCGGCAACGCCATGCCCGCCTGCACCTTGCCACCGCTGATCAGGCGAATAAGCTCGAGCTTCATACTTTGGTAGAGGGGCACGCCTCCTTGCCCCATGTCCACTAGAACGCCCCGACGCGTGCGATTGCGACTGCACGGAGACGCCTTTTGGCTCCTTTTTGAATTCGCCGTCGCGGCCGCACTCTGACCGAGGGACGGGGGCACTCGTCGCGAAAACCAATCGTCGTCGATCATGTCAGCCGTCCTAAGCTGTGGCTATTCACTAGAAGATTCACGACCGGCCGGTATGCGTTCGTACAGGACATATACATCATTCGAACTTTAACAGGGCAACGATGGTCGCCAGTTCCACCAACGCCTTCCGCAACTCGATGCTGCCCCGCACAACGCGGGCGAAGTTCACAAGATCGTCGACAGGGCGAACGAGGTGCTGACGCCAGTCCGAGACGCTGCTCTAGAGGTTCTGCGGTTTTGCCATGATCCTGCGCGACTGCACACCGCGCATGCTGTCGTTGAGTTCAACCCGACGGCCGAACGCACGTTTGGCAACGCGTGGTTGTGGCGCTTCGACGTTATGCTCCAGCCCCAGACGAGTGAAGCCAACCAGCGCCTGCTGGCCCAGGGCTGGATCGAGGCGACGCGGCACCTGCACCCGTGCGAACGCAGCACCGCGGCAGGAAATGGCCGAGTGACCACGCGCCGGTTTGGATCGAAGTGCGGTGACCCTTGGAGGGCTAAGTGACAGACAGGCCGTCCGGCCCGAGAGCTATCGAACAAGCACCCGCGCCGAGGAGGCCCGTGCGGCGGTTGATGCCGTTGTCCTGGCAGCCGACAGGCCTTAAGCGAATCGAAATCATCCGCTCGCTCACGTCGGGAAACCGACCGACGTAAGCTTGAGCAACGCGCCGATAAGCACCAGACCGGCGACAGGTCGTCCCCAGCGCCAAGTGGTAAACCGGTAACGCTCGTTCGCGAGGACTGCATCGTGCAGTCGCCTGGCGGCGAACCACAGCGCACCCGCGACCACCAGAAGGCCCGCGACGCCCGTCGCGAACGGCGCGGCCGAAACCCCAACGATCCAGAGCGCCGGCCAGACCAGCGCATCGCCAGCGGCGAGCCACCGGCGACCGGCCCAGACCTTCGCGGCAGGACGGGGCTCGCGTGCCAACACAACCAGCATGGCGCACTCCTCGCGGTCTTCGGCAACCGCCGGAGAGACGGCTTACTTCCGAAACAAAGCCCTCACTCCTGCGGAAAACCCTCCCAGCAGACACTTGCATTCGTACATATTTTAGTCAATATTTATCCACATGAAAGCATTTATATGAACTTCTAGGGACGCCGCGCTCTGTTTTTGACAGTCGCGGTCGCCCTTGCACCATGAAGCATCGCCGTACCCCTGCCTGGTCCTTCACTCGGAGGCGCCACCAGGTCACCGAGACGTCGGCCAAAAAGCCGCCGGTCCAGCTCGTGATGTTCGGGAGCGCAGACGATGGCATCGCCGAGGTGTCCGGATCCCAGGTGACCGGTCCCGAAGTCGGAGCGGCAGCTTCCGAGGAGCCGCCACCAGCCCCGGTCCTCCTCTCGCCCCCGCTCGACCCCGTCCTGCTGATCAGCGACGACGCTGTCGTCGAGTTCCGCCTTGTCAGTTCGGCGGCCGGCGTGACCTTGACTCGAACCCACCGCAGAACACGCCATGAGCGGGTTGTTCTGTCGGTCGTGTTCGGGAGCGAAGCTGCCTTCTCGCAATGGTGTGATACCGACCCTCTGCGACACACCTATCCGCTGCTGTTTGCACAGCTCAGGAGGAGTGGTTATGCCCTCTTCAACCGGGTCGAGTGAGAACCCGTCCCTGAGGGAGGCTACCGAATCGCCGCGGTATTTCGCCGACGTGATTCGGCTCGTCGATGAGATCGGCGCCGCCCGTGATACGTCGCGCGCCGTCGAGCTGCTCCAGCAGGCAACCCAGCGAATGGGCGCCGAAGTCTCGATCTTCGTCAGCTTCATCCCGGAGGACCGCTCAAGAGCCTCCTATCGGCTCCTCGTCGCCTGCGACCCGCAGCTGGTGGTCGAGCACGAGGCGCAGGCCGGCTATGAAGACGATCCGTGGCTCGAGCACGCACGCCACCATGCGCTGGCGGTGCGGGGCAGCGAGCTCGAGACGTCGAGCGAGGGCCAGCGCTCGCTGGTCCGCCTGGCCGAGCGATTCGGCTTCCGCTCCAGCGTCGTCGTCCCGGCACCGGCCCGCAGTGGCCTGACGCGCGCCGGCGTCCTCTGCTTCGGTTCTTCCGTTCCCGATTACTTCGAAGGCGAGGGATACGGGGCCTTCAAGATCCTCGCGCACAGCGTCGCGATCGAGTTCCATGAATGGTGGCTCGCTCGCATCCGCGACGAACTGATCGCGCGGGCCCAGATCGACGACGCGGACCGGCGCGTGCTCGCGCTCCAGGCCGAGGGGCGGACCAGCAAACAGATCGCCCGCCATCTCTCGGTCTCGATCGCCTGCGTCGACTCGCACTTCCGGCGCATCCGCACCCGTCTCGACGCGCCCACCCGCCAAGCCGCGGCCCGCGTCGCCCTCGAATACGGCCTCATCGATCGGCCGACCTCGTCAAGGAGTGAACCATGACCCTGCCGACCACACGCGCCATTCCGCTCCCGCCGACACCGGCCTGGCTGAAGCGGATCTACCGTTACATCGGCGCGCACTCGAACGTGATGCGCTACAGCCACGAGCGCGACCGCGCGTTGCAGCGTCTGGCAATGCCGATGGCGGCGGTCGCGTGGGTGCTCGTCTACCACTGGTGGGTCGGTGCACCGCTTTCGACCACCGAGTACGTCTGGGCGGTCGCAGCCGTCTCTTACTCCCTTTCTTCGCTGGCGTTCTGGTTCTATCTGAAGAAGCACCCTGAAGGCGGGGTCCACATCCAGTACGCCTTCTTGGCATTCGACCCTTTGATGGTCGGCTGGGCCCTCTATGCGTCTCCGCGCGCGATGGGCTGGTGGCTGATCCTGATGCTGATCATGATTGTCCGGGTCGGCTTTCGCTACGGACTCAACGCGATGAAGGTCGAGCTGGGATTTGCCTGGCTCGGCTCGATGCTGCCGATCGGCTTCAGCGACTATTGGCAGTCCGAGTACCAGATCAGCTGCACCCTCGTCGGGATGCTGACCTTTGCGTATTGGCTCTTCGCCCCGCTCAATCGGACGCTCGACGCCGCAACCCTGGCCGAGGTGGACAAGGCCCGTGTGCAGTCACTGAAAGAATCGCTGCAGGCCAAGGCCGAATTCCTGTCGCGGGTCAGCCACGAGCTGAAGTCGCCGCTGCAGAGCGTGGTCTCGTCCCTCGATCAGATCGAACAGCGCCTGAAGGCGGGACCGACCGAGGCCGACCTGCTGTCGAAGATCCGGCGCGGGACCAATGCGCTCAACGCCCAGTTGCGCGACTTGCTGACGCTCGCCCGCAGCGACGTCGGCAAGATGGAAATGAACACGATGGCCTTTGAGGTCAACGAACTGATGGTCAGCGTCGCTCGCGAGGTCCGGCCCGAGGCCGAACGAAAGGGCCTCGAGCTGATCGTCGAGCTGCCAGCCGACCCGACGTTCGTCGTCGCCGACCCTGCACGCATCGACCAGGTGCTGACCAACCTGCTGACCAATGCGACCCGGCACACCCAGCAGGGCAGCATTCGCCTGAAGCTCGAACCGTACGACGTGGAACATGGATGCCTGCGGTTCGAGGTCTCGGACACCGGACCCGGGATCCGCGAGGACAGCATGCCGACCCTCTTCGAGCCCTACACACGATTCGGCGAGTTGAACGGCGGCGGCGAAGGCGTGGGACTGGGCCTGGCGATCGTGCGCTCCGTGCTGCACTTCCTCAGTGGCACCGTCGCCGTCCACACCACTCTCGGCAAGGGCACGACTTTCAGTGTCACCATCCCAGCCGAGCCGGTCAGCAGTGCCGTTCCGGTCGACTCGGAGGCCCCGCGAAAACACGTGCTCGTCGTCGACGATCGGCAGGAAGTGCTCGAAGGCCTGGTCGGTGTGATCCGGCAGCTCGGCTTCGAATGCGACACGGCGCTCTCTGTCGGAAGCGCGGCCAACCTCCTCGGCGC
>JBDSAB010000173.1:0-4178 GCA_039922395.1 Caldimonas sp. | reverse complement strand
ACGGCGTCCCACTTGTTGACCGCCACCGCGACGGCGCGACCGCTCTCGAGGATGTAGCCGGCGATGTGAGCGTCCTGGTCGGTCACCCCCTGCGTTGCGTCGAGCAGCAGCAGCACGACGTTGGCCTGGTCGATCGCCTGCAAGGTCTTGACGACCGAGAACTTCTCGACCGCCTCGAAGACCTTGCCGCGCTTGCGCAGCCCGGCGGTGTCGATCAGCTCGAATTTCTGGCCGGCGCGCTCGAACGGCACGCTGATCGCATCGCGCGTCGTGCCGGGTTGGTCGAATGCGACCAGGCGTTCCTCGCCGAGCCACGTGTTGATCAGGGTCGACTTGCCGACGTTCGGGCGGCCGGCGACCGCCAGGCGGATCGGCGCGTCGACGCCCTCCTCGTCGGCCGGTTCCTCGTCCGCTTGGAACCCTTCGAGTGCGGCATCGATCAGGCTGTGCACGCCTTCGCCGTGCGCGGCCGAGATCGGATGCGGCTCGCCGAGACCGAGCTCGTAGAACTCGGCGAGCAGCGGCGATTCCGACATGCCCTCCGCCTTGTTGGCAGCGAGGATCACGCGCCGCCCCGACGTTCGAAGGAAGCGCGCGATGTCATGGTCCTGCCCGGACGGCCCGGACCGCAGGTCGACGACGAAGATCACCGCGTCGGCCTCGGCGACGGCCTGGCGCGTCTGCTTCGCCATCTCGCGGACGATCCCGGTGCTGCTGTCGGGCTCGAAGCCGCCGGTGTCGACGGCGATGAACTCGCGGTCGCCGACCCGGCCGTCGCCGTAGTGGCGGTCACGGGTCAAGCCGGAGAAGTCGGCGACGATCGCGTCGCGGGTCCTCGTCATCCGGTTGAACAACGTCGACTTGCCGACATTGGGTCGGCCGACAACCGCCAGCACGGGCTTCATGACGACGCGCGACGGTGGTCTGGAGACGGCGTCAGGGCGCCCGGAAGGCGAACAGTCCGCCGGACCGCGTCACCACGATCAGCGTGCCGCCGACCACGACCGGAGGTGCAGCGACCGGACTGCCGTCGGTCGCCAGGCGCAGCTGCGCCTCGCCCTTCTCGCGCGACAGCCAATGCAGCGTGCCTTCGGCGTCGCCGACGACGACCGAGCCGCCGTGCACGACCGGCGCGCTCAGGCCGCGGTAGAGAAGCGCTTCGGACGTCCACGCGACTTCGCCGTTGTCCTTGCGCCAGGCCGTGAGGCGATCGGTCGCGTCGGCACCGAACAGGAATTCGCGGTCGCCGCCGACCGCGTCGGTGCCGCCGCCGTTGCGGGTCCACAGCAGGTTCCCGCGGTCGCCATCGACGCAGCCCACCGCCGCCTGGAACGAGCGCGCGCACAGCGTGTTGCCGACGCGCAGCGCCGGGCCGACCAGGTCGGCCAGCCGCTCGACCTCATTGGCACCGCGCGGCGAGCCGATCGGCACTTCCCAGCGCACCGTGCCGGCCGTCGGATCGACGCCGGTCATGCGCGGACCTTGGCCGACGACAAGAGTGTCCTTGAATGCCGACAGCACGCCGGTCTGGGCCAGCGTGAGCGGATCGCCGGGACGCTGTAAGGTCCAGAGCTTGCGACCATCGAGCGCATCGAAGGCCTGCACCGTGCGGTCGACGCCGAGCACGAACACCCGCTCGCCGGCGACCAGCGGCGCTGTCGCAACGCGCGAGCCGATCGCCTTGCGCCACTTGATCTGCCCGGATTCGAGAGTGACCAGCTCGCCGCTCAGCGTGACGACAGCGGCAAAGCGCCCGTCGGTGCCGACACCGGCGCTCAGCGGACCGCCGACGTTCGTGCGCCAGAGCTCGCGGCCGCTGCCGGCCTCGAGCGCCAGCACGCTGCCATCACTTGCGCCGACGGCGAGCGCGCCACGCGCGATGCCCACCGTCAACGGAAACTGGACGTTCGCGAGACGCTGATTCCACGCGGCTGTGGCGACGTTCTGAGGTGTCAGCGGATCGAGGGGACGCGGCTTCGGCTTTTCGGGCGTGCTCGAGCAACCGGCTACGACGAGCGCGCCGCACAGCCATGCAGTCAGACGACCGGGGATGCGGATCAGGCGCTTCATTTCGACGCCGCGCCCGAGACCGCCGGGGCAAGTCCTGCGGCCGCATCCACGCCCAAGACATTCAGCTTGGCCTCGACGAGGCGGCGGTAGTCGACCTTCGGGTCCATCTCGCTCCAGGCCTTTTGATAGGCCGCCTTCGCCTCGTCCTTCTTGCCTTGCGCCAGCAGGACGTCACCGCGCCGATCTGCAACCAGCGCCACGAACTCCTTGGCGCTCGCGCCGTCAAGCTGCTTCAACGCCTCGTCGTACTTCTTCGCATCGAGCAGCAGCCCGGCGACGCGCAGACGCGCGACGGTCTTGTACTCGTCCTCCGACGCGTTCTCGCTGACCCAGGTCAGAGTTGCCAACGCAGCATCGGGCTGCCCCTTCTCGAATTGCGTGCGTGCCGCGAGCAAGCCGCCCTGTTGCGTGAAGGCGGTGCGCGGGAAGCGCGACTTCATGTCGGCGAAGACCCGCGCCGCACGCTCGGCATCACCAGTTCCGGCGGCGGACTCTAGCTCGTCGAACATCGCTCCGGCCTTCACGGATTGATCGCGCTGCCACCAGTTCCAGCCGTTCCACGCGGCAAAGGCCGCCAGCACTGCAATCAACGCCCAGGTGACGAGATTCCCGTATTGCTTCCAGAACGCTTTGAGCTGATCGAGTTGTTCTTGTTCTTCGAGGTCGAGGTGCGTGGCCATGGAGGAGTCACGAGTGAAGGCGAGATTATGCGAGGAGTTCCGGGGCCCACCGATCGACCTCGTCGAGGCGCAAGGTGCGCTGCGGCGCATCCGCATCGCGCAGGTGCTTGCAGGCGACTTCGCCGCGCGTCACCTCGTCGTCGCCGAAGATCAGCGCATGCTGCGCCCCGCTCGCGTCAGCGCGCCGAAACTGCGCTTTCACGCTGCCCCAGCCGCTCTCGCCGGCCGCATGCATCAGGACCGAGACGCCGGCGGCGCGCAGGCGTTCGCAGATGCGCATTGCGGTCGGCGAGGCCGTCGGGCCGGGCACGACGGCATAGACCCGCGGCGGCTCCTGTGGCACGTCGATCGCCGCCTCTTGCAGCAACAGCAGCACGCGCTCGATGCCCATGCCCCAACCGACGGCCGGTGCCGGCTTGCCGCCGAGCTGCGCGATCAGCGGGTCGTAGCGGCCGCCGGCGCAGACCGCGCTCTGTGAGCCGAGCCGGTCGGTGACCCACTCGAACACGGTCAGGTTGTAGTAGTCGAGCCCGCGCACCAGGCGCGGATTGATCCGGTAGGCGAGCCCAGCGGCGTCGAGGATCGCGCGCACGCCGTCGAGGTGAGCCAGCGAAGCCGCGCCGAGGAAATCCATCAGCTTCGGCGCAGATTCGACGATCGCCTGCATCGCCGGATTCTTCGAATCGAGGACGCGCAACGGATTGCTGTGCAGGCGGCGCCTGGCATCGTCGTCGAGCCGGTCGGCGTGCGCCTCGAAGTGCGCGATCAAGGCGGTTCGGTGCAGGCTGCGTTCCTCGGGCTGCCCGAGGCTGTTCAATTCGAGCCGCACATCGCGGCCTTCGACCAGCCCGAGATCGCGCCACAGCGCGCGGCCCATCAGGATCAGCTCGGCATCGACATCCGGACCTGCGTAGCCGAGCGCTTCGGCGCCGACCTGGTGAAACTGCCGATAGCGGCCCTTCTGCGGCCGCTCGTGACGGAACATCGGGCCGATGTAGAACAGCCGCTTGCCGCCGTCGCGCAGGAACGAGTGCTCGGTCATCGCGCGCACGACGCCCGCGGTGTTCTCCGGACGCAAGGTCAGGCGATCGCCATTCATCGCATCCTCGAACGAGTACATCTCCTTCTCGACGATGTCGGTCACCTCGCCGAGGCCGCGCACGAAGAGAGCCGTCGGCTCGACGATCGGCGTGCGCACGTTCGCATAGCCGTAGCGATGCATCAGCGCACGCACCTTCGACTCGAACCATTCCCAGCGCGCCGATTCCGGCGGCAGGATGTCGTTCATGCCCTTGACGGCGCGCAGAAGGTCAGCCATGTGGGAAGGTTCTGTTGCTCGAGGTCATCTCAAGAGGAGGGCTTGTGGAAGTTCGCCTGCATCGACCGCGGCACGTGGCGGTGGGAGCCGCGCGAGGACTGCTCACGCGA
>JBDSAB010000172.1:0-14031 GCA_039922395.1 Caldimonas sp. | reverse complement strand
CATCCGCGCGAGCGCCTCGCGCGTGCGACGCCGGTCCTCGCCGCCGCCGACGACGTCTACACCAACCACATCCACGCCGACGACCTGGCGCGCACCTGCGTCGCGGCGCTGCACCGCGGGCTGCCGCAGCGCGCGGTCAACGTCAGCGACGACAGCGAGATCAAGATGGGCGACTACTTCGACCTCGCGGCCGACCTGTGCGGGCTGCCGCGGCCGCCACGCATCGCGCGTGCCGAGGCCGAGCGGCATCTTTCGCCGATGGCGCTGAGCTTCATGAGCGAGTCGCGCCGGCTCGTCAACACGCGACTCGTGCGCGAGCTGCGCGTGCGCCTGCGCTACCCTCGGGTCCACGACGGGCTGCTGGCCGGACCGGCCGGCCCATGATCCTGCGACAACGCCCCATGAACATCCTCCTTCTCACCCATCCGATGCCGGCGGCGCCGTTCGCCGCGGCGATCCGTGCCCTGGCGCCCGACCACACGCTGATCGAATACCGACCCGACCTCGACGCGGCGACCCTGGCCGAGATCGACGTCGTGCTCGGCTGGCAGATGCCGCGCGGCGTCGCCGCGAAGATGCCGAAGCTGCGCTGGGTCTGCGCGGTCGCGGCCGGCGTCGACAAGCTGCTCGTCGAGGACCTCGCCGAGGGCGTGCCGGTGTCGCGCATCGTCGATGTCGAGCAGGCCGAGGGCATCGCCCAGTTCGTCGTGATGATGGCGCTGCGCCATGCGCGCGCGCTGCCGCTCTACGAGGCGCAGCAACGCGAGCGTCAGTGGAAGCGCAACCCGATCGCGGCGGTGCGCAGCAAGGTCGCGGTGCTCGGCACCGGCGCGATGGGCAGCGTGGTCGTGCGCCTGCTCGGCGCGGTCGGCTTCGAGGCGCGCGGCTGGAGCCGGGCTTCGGCCGAGCCGCTCGAATCGGTCCTCGGCGCGAGCGACATCGTGGTCTGCGCGCTGCCGCTGACGACGCAGACCGAGGGCCTGCTGAATGCGCAAGCCTTTGCGGCGATGCCGCGCGGCAGCTACCTGATCAACATCGCCCGCGGCGGCCACGTCGTCGAGGCCGACCTGATCGATGCGGTGCGCTCCGGCCATCTCGCCGGCGCCGCGCTCGACGTCCAGCGCCACGAGCCGATGTCCGCGGACGATCCGCTGTGGACGGTGCCCGGCATCACGATCACGCCGCACATCGCGGCGCAGCCGTCGACCACGACGATCGCGACGCAGTTCGTCGACGGCTTGCGCTGCGTCGCCGACGGGCTGCCGCCGCCGCAGGCGGTCGATCGCGCGCGCGGCTATTGAGGCGAGGCGAGGCGAGGCGGATCAGACCCCTTCGGGCCGGCGCAGCGTCTTCATCCGGTCCATCGCCTGGACCTTCAGTGTCTGTGCGGTGCCGGCGCGGCGGATGTCGAGGGTGACCTCGCGTTCGGCGTCGCGCTGCCAGAGCGCCTTGTAGAACGACGCGAGGTCGTTGACCGCGACGCCGTCGATGCGGACGATGTGGTCACCGGGCCGCAAGCCGGCTTCTTCGGCCGGGCCCGAGCCGGTCAGGCGAACCACGCGGATCTGGCCGTCGTGCTCGACGCAGTTGAGACCGAGCCAGGCGCGCTGGCTGCCGCGCGACAGCCCGCGCTCCTTCAGCTCGGCGAGGATCGGCTTCAGCAGGTCGATCGGCACGAACATGTTGCCGCGCAGCGCCGCCTGTCCCTTGCCGAGAGCGTCGCTGACGATCAGCGAGCCGATGCCGAGCAGCTCGCCGTCGGCGTTGAAGAGACCGGCGCCGCTGTGGTCGGGACGCGCGGGCGCGGTGAAGAGCGCGTTCTCGATGTGGTATTCCCAATAGCCCGAGAACGGCCGGCGCGACACCATCTTCGCGATGCTGAGTCCCCCGTCCTCACCCCCGCTCGCGATCAGCAGCGGCTCGCTGCCGGAGAACGCGGTCGAGTCGCCGAGCGGTGCCGGCTCGGTCTGCAGCGGCGTCAGCGCCTGGACCAGCCCGAAGCCGGTCGCGAGGTCATAGGCGACGACCCGGGCCGGTACCTTGCGGCCGCCATCGAGCGCGAGGTCGATGTGGTCGGCCTCGAGGATCAGGTAGCCGATCGTCAGCACCAGCCCGTCGCGGTCGATCACGACGCCCGAGCCCTGGCGCTCGCGGCCGAGGGTCGCGGCCGAGCCGGCCTCCTCGACGGCCGTCGCCTCGAGGCCGACGACCGCGGCATGGGCGCGCTGCAAGGCTTTGGTGCGCGCTGCGAACTCGGCCTGCGACGCCGCGCTTTGGGGCACCGGCGCGCTCTCGGGCCGGGCGGTTGCCGACGCCGCCGCCGCGGCAGCGGGAGGTGTCGTCTCGGGGGTGACCTGGGCGGCTGCGGCGAGCGGCAGCGCGGCGCCAAGGATCCATGCGACGTTCGCCAGGGCGGCGCGCGCCAGTCGGCGCAACAGGACCGGTTTCATGGTGGGGCCTCGGCAGTTACCGCAAGCATCGCGCCCTCACGAGGCGCTTGCGAGCAGGCTCCGTTTTACCCCTTTTGCGCGATCCGCTATCGCCGTCCGAACGGCGCCTGCCCCCGCCAGTAGCGGATCATCAGAAACCCGCCGACCATGCCGCCGAGGTGGGCGAAGTGGGCGACGCCCGAATTCATCACGTAGACACCCTGGTAGAGCTCGAGCAGGCCGTACAGCGCGACCAGGTAGCGCGCCTTCATCGGGATCACGAAGAACAGCAGGATCACGCGGTTCGGGAACATCACCGCGAACGCGAACAGCAGCCCGAACAGGCCGCCCGATGCGCCCACGGTCGGATAGACCGAGCCCATCACCGCGGTGACGACGAGCTGGGCCAGCGCCGCGGCGAGCACGCTGGCCGCATAGAACTGCAGGAAGCGCTTTTCGCCCCAGATCCGCTCGAGCTCGGAGCCGAACATCCAGAGGCCGAGCATGTTGAAGAACAGGTGCTCGAAGCTGCCGTGCAGGAACGCGTAGGTGACGACCTGCCAGGGCAGGAAGTTCGTGCCGAGCGGCCACAGCGCGAACACCGACTCGATGCCGCCGCCGAACAGGCGGGCCAGGAAGAACACCGCGACGTTGATCAGCAGCAGGGCGCGCGTGACGGGTTGCAGCGGTGGCATTCGAGGGTGATGCTGGTGCCGGAGGCCGGAATCGAACCGGCATGGTGTTGCCACCGGCAGATTTTGAGTCTGCTGCGTCTACCGATTTCGCCACTCCGGCAAGTGGATGGGGCGCTGCGGTGATCGAGGGGGCGGATTATGGCATCCGTCGTTCGCGGGCACTCTTTGCGACAATGCACGCCGGAGTTTCAATGAGAGAAGCCGCGCCGCGCTACCCCACCGTCGAGGACGTCATCGGCCACACGCCGCTGGTCCGTTTGGTCCGCATCCCGGGCGCCGACAACGACGCGCGCGGCAACGTCATCCTCGGCAAGCTCGAAGGCAACAACCCGGCCGGCTCGGTCAAGGACCGGCCCGCGATCAGCATGATCCGGCGCGCCGAGGAGCGCGGCCAGATCAAGCCGGGCGACACGCTGATCGAGGCGACCTCGGGTAACACCGGCATCGCGCTCGCGATGGCGGCGGCGATCCGCGGCTACCGGATGCTGCTGATCATGCCGGAGGACCTCAGCATCGAGCGTGCGCAGACGATGAAGGCGTTCGGCGCCGAGCTGATCCTGACGCCGCGCTCGGGCGGCATGGAGTACGCGCGCGACCTCGCGCTGCAGATGCAGGCCGACCGCAAGGGCGTCGTCCTCGACCAGTTCGCCAACGACGACAACCCGCGCATCCACTACGAGACGACCGGGCCCGAGATCTGGCGCGACACCGACGGCCGCGTCACCCACTTCGTCAGCGCGATGGGGACGACCGGCACGATCACCGGCACCTCGCGCTACCTGAAGGAAAAGAACCCGGCAGTCCGGATCATCGGCGCGCAGCCGACCGAAGGCTCGCGCATCCCGGGCATCCGCAAGTGGCCCGAGGAATACCTGCCGAAGATCTACGACCCGACCTGGATCGACGAGATGGTCTACGTCACGCAGGCCGATGCGGAAGAGCACGCCCGTCGGATGGCGCGCGAGGAGGGCCTGTTCGCCGGCATCTCGGCAGCCGGCGCGTTGTGGGTCGCGCTGCAGGTCGCCCGGCAGGTCGAGCAGGCGACGATCGTGTTCGTGGTCTGCGACCGCGGCGATCGGTATCTCTCGACCGGCGTGTTTCCGGCCTGATCCGATGAACGCAGCGGTCAAGCACGAAGTCAGGTTCTGCTCGAACTGCGCCAGCGCGCTCGAGTGGCTGTCGCAGGACGAAGACGGCGGCGCCAAATCCCGGCTGCGCTGCAGCGCCTGCGGCTTCACGCACTGGAACAACCCGACGCCGGTGCTGGCCGCGGTGATCGAATGCGCCGACCGCGACGGCAAGGTGCTGCTGGCCCGCAACGCGGCCTGGACCCATCGCATGTTCGCGTTGATCACCGGCTTCATGGAAGCCGACGAGACGCCGGAAGAGGGCATCGCGCGCGAGGTCGCCGAGGAGACCTCGCTGACCGTCGACGCGCTGAAGCTGATCGGCGTCTACGAGTTCAAGCGCATGAACCAGGTCATCATTGCCTACCACGTGGTCGCGCGCGGCGAGATCGTGCTGTCGCCCGAGCTCGCCGAGTACAAGCTGATGGAGCCGGCGCAGATCAAGTGCTGGCCGGCCGGCACCGGCCGCGCGGTCGCCGACTGGCTGACTTCGCGCGGCATCGAGCCGCAGTGGATGGAGATGCCGGCGCGTCCGGCGACCTAGAGTTTTTTCGATCGAAGGACCGCCATGGAAGCCCAGAAAGAAATCGACACGCGCGGATTGAACTGCCCACTTCCGATCCTGAAGGCGAAGAAGGCGCTCGCCGACATGTCGAGCGGCGACGTGCTGAAGGTCATCTCGACCGACCCGGGCTCGGTCCGCGACTTCCAGGCCTTTGCGCGCCAGACCGGCAACGAGCTGGTCGAGCAGGCGACCGTCGCCGACGAGTTCATCCACCTGCTGCGCCGCCGCTAGACGCGACGACCATCGCGCCGGCGCGCGGCGCGATCAGAGCTTCAGCGTGCGCAGGAACGCGCGGAAATCGGCACCGACCTCGGGGTGCACCAAGGCCAGCTCGACGTTGGCCTGCAGCAGGCCTTCCTTGCTGCCGCAGTCGTAGCGCCGCCCCTCGTAGCGATACGCGTAGACCTTCTCGTGGCGCAGCAGGCCGGCGATTCCGTCGGTCAGCTGGATTTCGCCGCCGACGCCGCGCTTCTGGTTCGCAATCTCCTCGAAGACCCGCGGCGTCAGGATGTAGCGGCCGGCGACGCCGAGGCGCGACGGGGCGTCCTCCGGTGCCGGCTTCTCGACCATCCGGTCGATGTCGACCAGGCGGTCGCCGACCGCCTTGCCGCCGACGATGCCGTAGCGGCGCGTGTGCTCGGCCGGCACTTCCTGCACCGCGATCATCGACGCGCCGTGCTTGTCGAACTCGGCGGTCATCTGGGCCAGGATCGGTGGCGTGCCGATCATCAGGTCGTCGGGAAGCAGCACCGCGAACGGCTCGTGGCCGACCAGGCTGCGGCCGCACAGCACCGCGTGGCCGAGGCCGAGCGGCTGGGCCTGGCGCACGTACACGCATTGCATGTCGTCCGGCTTGATCGCACGGACGATCGCGAGCAGCTCCTGCTTGTTCGCCTTCTCGAGCGCCGACTCGAGCTCGAACGTGGTGTCGAAGTGGTCCTCGATCGCGCGCTTGTGGCGACCGGTCACGAAGATCATCTCGCGGATGCCGGCGGCATAGGCCTCCTCGACGGCGTACTGGATCAGCGGCTTGTCGACGACCGGCAGCATCTCCTTCGGCAGTGCTTTGGTGGCGGGAAGCGAACGGGTGCCCAGGCCTGCGACAGGGAAGATCGCCTTGGTGACTGACATGTCCTTAGAATCCTTTTCAGTTGAGGCGAATGCGCGGCCGATGAGCCCGATTCGTCATCCGCACGGACGGGCCGCATGGATCTGTTGATCGTTGATACGTTTGAGGCCGAAGTGATGCAGTGGCTGAGCGAACGCCACCGCGTGGTCCATGCACCCGAGCTCGCTTTCGACCCGCGCGAGTTCCGCCGGGCACTGTACAACGTGCGGGCAATGATCGTGCCCTCCTCGGTCACGCTCGACGCGCAGGCGCTTCACTACGCGCCGGTCCTGCAGGCGGTCGGCCGGGTCAGCGCCGGCGCCGAGAACATCGACCTCGAGGCGTGCTCGCGCGCCGAAGTCGAGGTCGTCCGCAGCGCCACCGCGACCGCCGATGCCGAAGCCGAATTCATGATCGGCGCACTGCTCTCGCTGCTGCGCCGGGTGCCGGTCGCCGGCAGCGACGGCGTGCCGGTCGGCCGCGAGCTCGGCAGCGCGACGATCGGGCTGATCGGCATGGCGCCGGCCGCGCGCTCGATGGTCAACATGCTCGGCGGCTTCGGCTCGCGCGTCGTCGGCTACGACCCGTCGCTGCATGCGAGCGACCCGGTCTGGGAGCGCTGGCAGGTCGCGCCGCTCAGCCTGCGCGACCTGCTGACGCAGTCCGACGGCGTCTGCGTGCAGCTCAACTACTTCAGTCGCTACCGGGGTCTGCTCGGCGAGCGCTTCCTGTCGTTCTGCAAGCCCGACCAGGTGCTGGTCAGCACCGCGCACTCGGGCCTGTTCGACGAAGCGGCGCTGGCTGCCGCATTGTCGAGCGGTCGCCTCGCCGCGGCCTGGCTCGACAGCATGGAGCCCGGCGCGCTCGACGAAGGGCGGCCGCTTTACGGCATCGAGACCCTGCAGATCACGCCGCGGGTCGCCAGCACGACGCGCGAGTCGCGCCTGCGCAGCGCCTGGGCCGTCGCGCGCCGGATCGACGAGCTGCTGACCGAGCGCAACAGCGGGTTCCGTGAGCTCAGGCCGTTGTCGCCAATCGCGCCGCTTGATCTTGCAACCGAACCATGGTCGCCGTGAACTCGGCGGCGCGCCGCTTTTCCTGATCGACCACGGCCGCCGGCGCGCGTGCGACGAAGCCGGCATTCGCGAGCTTGGCCTCGGCCTTCGCGATCTCGCCCTGCAGCCGCTTGATCTCCTTGTCGAGCCGGTCGCGCTCGGCCGCCATGTCGATCTCGACGTAGAGCGCCAGGCGCACGCCGCCTGCCGACGCCACGGCTGCATTCGCCGTGGCCTGTTCGAAGGCGGAGTCGTCGGCGAACAGCTTGACCTCGGACAGCTTCGCGAGCGTCCGCAGCAGCGGCGTCGCTTCCTCGACGAAGGCCGCATCGGCCACGTTGCCGGCCGCGTAGAGCGGCACGCGGTCGGCCGGTGACAGCTTCATCTCGCTGCGCAGGTTGCGGCAGGTGCCGACGATCGACTTGAGCTGGGCGATCCAGGCGTCGGCCTTCGCGTCGACGCGATCGAGCTGCGCTTTCGGGTAGGGCGCGGTGACGATGCCGTGCGCCGACCCGGTCGCCTGGCGACCGGCGACCGGTGCGACGCGCTCCCACAGCTCCGCGGTGATGAACGGCGTGACCGGATGGAGCAGGCGCAGCACCGTCTCGAGCACGCGGATCAGCGTGCGCCGGGTTGCGCGCTGGACCGACTCGGGGCCGGCCTGGATCTGCACCTTTGCGATCTCGAGGTACCAGTCGCAGTACTCGTCCCAGACGAACGCGTAGATCGCGTTGGCGACGTTGTCGAGGCGGTACTCGGCGTAGCCCTTCTCGACGGCGGCCTCGACGCGCTGCAGCTCGCTCGTGATCCAGCGGTCGGCGGGCGAGAAGGTCAGGTAGTTGTGGAACGGCTGGCCCGGCGCGCACTCGGCCTTGGTGTGCTCGGCGAGGCCGCAGTCGGCACCCTCGCAGTTCATCAGCACGAAGCGGCTCGCGTTCCAGAGCTTGTTGCAGAAGTTGCGGTAGCCCTCGCAGCGCTTTGCGTCGAAGTTGATGTTGCGGCCGAGGCTCGCCAGCGACGCGAACGTGAAGCGCAGCGCGTCGGCGCCGAAGCCGGGAATGCCGTTCGGGAACTCGGCCGCGGTGTCCTTGCGCACGCGCGGCGCGGTCTCGGGGCGGCGCAGCCCGGTCGCGCGCTTGTCGAGCAGCGGCTCGAGCGCGATGCCGTCGATCAGGTCGACCGGGTCCAGCACGTTGCCTTCGGACTTGCTCATCCGCTTGCCCTGCGCGTCGCGCACCAGGCCGTGGATGTAGACGTCCCTGAACGGCACCTGGCCGGTGAAGTGGGTCGTCATCATGATCATCCGGGCGACCCAGAAGAAGATGATGTCGAAGCCGGTCACGAGCACGCTCGACGGCAGGAACAGCTTCAGGTCCTCGGTCTGCGCCGGCCAGCCGAGCGACGAGAACGGCACCAGCGCCGACGAGTACCAGGTGTCGAGCACGTCCTCGTCGCGCCGCAGCTGCGGGCCGGCGGCGCGGCGGGCCTCGAGCGCCCGCACCTGCGTCGCCTGCCCACCGGCGCTCGCCGTCGCGAGCCGGTCCTCGATCTCGCGCAGCCACTGCGCCTCGGCGGCGACCTCGTCGCGGGCGACGTAGATCGCGCCTTCCTCGTCGTACCAGGCCGGGATCTGGTGCCCCCACCAGAGCTGACGCGAGATGCACCAGTCCTGGATGTTCTTCATCCACTGGTTGTAGGTGTTGACCCACTGCTCGGGCACGAAGCGGACCGAGCCGTTCTCGACCACCTCGATCGCCTTCGCGGCGAGGCTCCTGCCGTCGGCGCCCGGCTTGGTCATCGCGACGAACCACTGATCGGTCAGCATCGGCTCGACGACCTGCCCGGTGCGCACGCAGATCGGCACCGCGTGGCGATGCGGCACCGCCTTCTCGAGGAAGCCCTGCGCTTCCAGATCGCGCAGCACCGCCTTGCGGGCCTCGTAGCGGTCGAGGCCGCGGTATTCGGCCGGGCCGTTCTCGTTGATCTTCGCGTCGAGCGTGAAGATCGTGATCAGCGGGAGGCCGTGGCGCAGCGCGCACGCGTAGTCGTTGAAGTCGTGCGCGCCGGTGATCTTGACCGCGCCCGAGCCGAACTCGCGGTCGACGAAGTCGTCGGCAATGATCGGGATCTTGCGGTCGCAGAGCGGCAGGTCGACGAACTTGCCGACAAGGTGCTGGTAGCGCGCGTCTTCCGGATGGACCGCGAGGGCGCCGTCGGCGAGCATCGTCTCGGGGCGCGTCGTCGCGATGTGCATGCCGCGCATCGGCTGGCCGTCGGCGTCGGGCTGGGGGCCGTCGCTGAACGGGTAGAGGATGTGCCACATCGTGCCGTCGCGCTCGTCGTTCTCGACCTCGAGGTCGGAGACCGCCGAGAGCAGCACCGGGTCCCAGTTGACGAGGCGCTTGCCGCGGTAGATCAGGCCTTCCTCGTAGAGCTTGACGAAGGTGTCGGTGACGACGGACGAGAGACGTTCGTCCATCGTGAAGTACTCGTGCGGCCAGCTCACCGAGTCGCCCATCCGGCGCATCTGGCGCGTGATCGTCGAGCCGCTCTGCTCCTTCCACTCCCAGACCTTGGCGAGGAAGTCGGCGCGGCCGATGTCATGGCGGCTGATGCCGGCTTCCTGGAGCTGGCGCTCGACGACGATCTGGGTCGCGATGCCGGCGTGGTCGGTGCCAGGCACCCACAGCGTGTTGTGGCCGAGCATCCGGTGGTAGCGCGTCAGCGCGTCCATGATCGTGTGCTGGAACGCGTGCCCCATGTGCAGGGTGCCGGTCACGTTCGGCGGCGGCAGCTGGATCGCGAATGACGGGCGCGCGGCATCGCGCGTCGGCGCGTAGGCGCCGCCCTGTTCCCACAGCGGACCCCAGCGCGATTCGATCGCGGCGGGCTCGAACGACTTGGCGAGATCGGTCATGGCTCCTACATCAGCAAATGTTCGCCGGCATTGTCGCCGCCGAGGATCACGTAGTTGACCTTGCGGATGTCCGCGAGGCAGCGTCCGCCGGCATACGAGATCGAGCTCTGCACGTCCTCGCGCATCTCGCGCAGCGTGTCGGTGAGGCGGCCCTTGATCGGCTCGAGGATGCGCTTGCCCTCGACGTGCTTGTACTCGCCCTTGTTGAAGTCGGAAGCCGACCCGTAGTACTCCTTGAAGAGCTTGCCGTCGACCTCGACGGTGCGGCCGGGCGACTCCTCGTGGCCGGCGAACAGCGAGCCGATCATCACCATCGTCGCGCCGAAGCGCACGCTCTTCGCGATGTCGCCGTGGTCGCGGATGCCGCCGTCGGCAATGATCGGCTTGGTCGCGACGCGCGCGCACCACTTCAGCGCCGAGAGCTGCCAGCCACCGGTGCCGAAGCCGGTCTTCAGCTTCGTGATGCAGACCTTGCCCGGGCCGACCCCGACCTTGGTCGCATCGGCGCCCCAGTTCTCGAGGTCGATCACCGCTTCCGGCGTCGCGACGTTGCCGGCGATCACGAAGGTCTGCGGCAGCTTCTTCTTGATGTACTCGATCATCTGGTGGACGCTGTCGGCGTGGCCGTGCGCGATGTCGATCGTGATGTAGTCGGCGCCGACGCCGTCGCTGGCGAGGCGGTCGATGACCGCGCGGTCGGCCTGCTTGACGCCCGAACTGATCGAGACGTAGAGGCCCTTCTCGCGCATCCGCTTCGCATAGGCGACGTTGTCGATGTCGAAGCGGTGCATCACGTAGAAGAAGCCGTTCGCGGCCAGCCACTCGGTGATCGGCTCGTCGACGACCGTCTTCATGTTCGCCGGCACGACCGGGAGGTTGAAGCGGCGCGCGCCGAATTCCATCGACGGGTCGCATTCGGAGCGGCTCTCGACGCGGCACTTGCGCGGCAGCAGCAGGACGTTGTCGTAGTCGAAGATTTCCATGATCGGATTCGCGCGGTGCGGGCCGCACGTTGAAACGCAGTGCGCGGCCGGAGCTGCGAGCGCTTGACCTGGAATCCCGGTGGTTTCGCAGGCACCGTCATGGCGCTGCGGAAACAAAAAACCGGGTACCAAAATTTGGGCCCGGTGGCTGATTCTACGCGTGTGGTGCGACTTCTAGAATGGGTCGATGAGCGACCACACACCGGGGTTCGAACCGCCCCCCGATCGAGACGAATCGATGCCCTTGTTCGAGCAGAACGAGGGCCCGCGCGCCAGCGCGCGCCCAGCCGAAGCGAGCGACAGCGGCGAACTCGCACCGTGGAGCGAGATGGCGGCCAGCGGCCTGCTGCGCGGGCTCAATCCGGAGCAGCTCGCCGCCGTCACCCTGCCGGCGCGGCCGGCCTTGATCCTGGCCGGCGCCGGGTCCGGCAAGACCCGCGTGCTGACGACGCGCGTCGCCTGGCTGATCCAGACCGGCCAGGTCTCGCCGGCCGGCGTGCTGGCCGTGACCTTCACGAACAAGGCCGCCAAGGAGATGCTGACCCGGCTCGGCGCGATGCTGCCGATTCCCGTGCGAGGGATGTGGGTCGGCACCTTTCACGGCCTCTGCAATCGCTTCCTGCGCGCGCACTGGAAGCTGAGCGGGCTGCCGCAGGGCTTCCAGATCCTCGATTCGTCCGATCAGCTGTCGGCGGTCAAGCGCGTCATCAAGGCGATGAACCTCGACGAGGAGCGCTACGTGCCGAAGCAGGTCACGTGGGCGATCGCGGGCGCGAAGGAAGAGGGCCTGCGACCGAAGGACATGGAGGTGCGCGACGAGCATTCGCGCGTCATCGCGCAGGTCTACGAAGGCTACGAGGCGCAGTGCCAGCGCGAAGGCGTCGTCGACTTCGCCGAGCTGATGCTGCGCACTTACGAGCTGATGCGCGACAACACGTCGCTGCGCGACCACTACCAGCGCCGCTTCCGTCACATCCTGGTCGACGAGTTCCAGGACACGAACCGGCTGCAATACGCCTGGCTCAAGATGTTCGCCGGCCCACAGGCGGCCGTCTTCGCGGTCGGCGATGACGACCAGAGCATCTACGCGTTCCGAGGCGCGCAGGTCGGCAACATGGCGGCGTTCGAGCGCGAGTTCGGGGTCGAGCAGGTCATCAAGCTGGAGCGCAACTACCGCTCGTTCGGCAACATCCTCGATGCCGCGAATGAACTGATCGCGCACAACGCGCGCCGCCTCGGCAAGAACCTGCGCACCGAGGCCGGCCCCGGCGAGCCGGTGCGGGTGCGCGAGTCGACCAGCGACTACGGCGAGGCGCAGTGGTTCGTCGAGGAGGCGAGGCAGCTGCACCGCGAGGGCACACCGCGCAGCGACATCGCGCTGCTCTACCGCAGCAACGCGCAGAGCCGGGTCATGGAGAGCGCGCTCTTCAATGCCGGCGTGCCGTACAAGGTCTACGGCGGTCTGCGCTTCTTCGAGCGCGCCGAGGTCAAGCACGCGCTCAGCTACCTGCGCCTGATCGAGAACCCGAACGACGACACCAGCTTCCTGCGCGTCGTCAACTTCCCGGCCCGCGGCATCGGCGCGCGCACGCTCGAGCAGTTGCAGGATGTCGCGCGCCAGAGCGGGCGCAGCCTCGCGCAGAGCATCGGCTCGGTGACCGGCAAGGGCGGCGCGAACCTGCACGCGTTCGTCGCGAAGATCGATGCAATGCGCGAGGCGACACGCGGCCTGACCTTGCGCCAGATCATCGAGCACATGCTCGATGCGTCCGGCCTGGTCGACTTCTACAAGACCGATCGCGAAGGCAAGGAGCGGCTCGAGAACCTCGAGGAGTTGGTCAACGCCGCGGAGGGCTTCGTCACGCAGGAAGGGTTCGGCAAGGACGCGGTCGCGCTGCCGGTCGACGAGATCGCGCGCGGGCGTGCCGATGTCTTTTCCGGCTCGGCCGGCCGTGCCGAGTACAACACGCCGGGGGCGGTGCCGGTCGACGACGAGGGTGTGCCGGCGGACCTGTCGCTGACTCCGCCGGGCGGATCAAGTGCTGTCGACGCGCCGACCAGCGGAGCAGCGGCTGTCGATGCCGCCGCGTCCGCGGCCGGCGAGCTGGGGCAACGCGCCGCGAGCGCAGCCGTCCTGCCGGCGATGCCGCCGCCGACACCCGACGCCGAGACCGGCGAGATCATGTCGCCACTGGCCGCGTTTCTCACCCATGCTTCGCTGGAGGCCGGCGACAACCAGGCGCAGGCCGGGCAGGACGCAATCCAGCTGATGACAGTGCACTCGGCGAAAGGGCTCGAGTTCGACTGCGTCTTCATCACCGGCCTCGAGGAGGGCCTGTTCCCGCACGAGAACTCGATCAGCGACCTCGACGGCCTCGAGGAAGAGCGCCGCCTGATGTACGTCGCGATCACGCGGGCGAGGAAGCGCCTGTATCTCAGCTTCTCGCAGACGCGGATGCTGCACGGGCAGACCCGCTACAACATCAAGAGCCGCTTCCTCGACGAACTGCCCGAAGCAGCGTTGAAGTGGATCACGCCGCGCAACCAGGGCTTCGGTTCAGGCTTCGCGCGCGACTACAACGCGGCCTGGTCGCGCGGCTCGGGATTGGGCTCGATCGTCGGCGCCGGCCGGGTCGAGGCGAAGCCGCCGTCGGTCGTCGCGCGCGCTCCCAGCCACGGTCTGCGTTCCGGGCAGGGCGTGTTCCACAACAAGTTCGGCGAAGGCGTCATCGTCACGCTGGAGGGCAGCGGCGAGGAGGCGCGGGCGCAGGTCAACTTCGGCCGCCACGGCATGAAATGGCTGGCCCTCTCGATCGCGAAACTGACGCCGGTCGACTGAGCGGCTGGCGAGCCAACTGTCGTCGTCGAGACCTGATCGGCGGAGGAAAGGAGCGTCCAAACGCTCGTGGCCTGTCGGCACCCGTCAGCGCCGGCTGCGGGCGTCAGGCGCTGACTGCGCCCGGCTTTGCCGGATCGACGACGAAGCGCGCCGCGGTCGTCACGCCGCTCGCCGGATCGAGCGGACGGTCGACGACGCGGAGCTGCGCCTCGAGTTGCTTCGCGTCGAGCCGGAAGCGGACGTAGCCGCGCTGGTCGCCGCGGCCGTAGTGGATGTGCGGATTGAAGGTGCGCGCCGCATCGATGCGCGACTG
>JBDSAB010000171.1:0-19289 GCA_039922395.1 Caldimonas sp. | reverse complement strand
GCTGGTGCGCGAGTGGCCGACGCTCGAGGAAGTCTGGCTGCGCTTCGCCTCGGTGCCGATCCGCAACGCCGGCACGATGGGCGGCAACGTCGCGAACGGCTCGCCGATCGGCGACAGCCCGCCGGTGCTGATGGCGCTCGACGCGGCGATCGAGTTGCGGCGCGGCGCCGCGGTGCGCTCGATGCCGCTCGCCGACTTCTACCTCGACTACATGAAGAACCGCCTCGAACCCGGCGAGTTCGTGCAAGCGGTGACGGTGCCGCTGAGCCATGCCGCGCAGGTTCGCGCCTACAAGATGTCGAAGCGCTTCGACTGCGACATCTCGGCGGTCTGCGCCGGACTCGCCATCGAGCTCGCCGGCGACACGGTCAAGGCCGTGCGCCTCGCGTTCGGCGGCATGGCGGCGACGGTCAAGCGCGCGGCGCGCGCGGAGACCGCGCTGGTCGGCCAGCCGTGGAACGAGGCGACGCTGAAAGCTGCGCAGCAGGCCCTCGCCGAAGACTACAAGCCGCTCACCGACATGCGCGCCAGCGCCGCCTACCGGCTGCAGGTGGCGCAGAACCTGCTGCGCCGGTTCTGGCTCGAGACCCGGACCGTCGATCCCCTGACGCCGGAGCGGTTGAGCGTCTGGAGCACGATGGCGCACGACGCGTTGCGCGAGGCGCCTGCCCGCGCGGCCGCCGTGCTCGAAGGAGGTGCGCGATGAACAAGGCGATCGACCCGGCGGTGCTGAAGTCGCCCGCGGCATTGCTCGATCCGTCGACGCGCACCGACGGGCGCATCGATCCCGTGCCGCGCACCGATCCCCGCATCGATGTCGCCGGCGAGGCCAGCGCGGCCGCGGCCGGCGCGCGCGTCGGCATCAGCCGCCCGCATGAATCGGCCCATCTGCACGTCGCCGGCGCGGCGCCGTACGTCGACGACCTGCCGGAGCTCGCCGGCACCCTGCATGCGGCGCTCGGCCTGTCGCCGGTCGCGCACGGCCGCATCACCGCGATGCACCTCGACAAGATCCGCGCGTTGCCTGGCGTCGTCGCGGTGCTGTCGGCCGCCGACATCCCGGGCCCGAACGATTGCGGCGCGATCATTCACGACGACCCGATCCTCGCCGACGGCGAGGTGCGCTACGTCGGCCAGCCGGTCTTCGCGGTCATCGCCGAAACGCGCGACGCGGCCCGCCGCGCCGCCGCGCTCGCGAAACAGGTGCTCGAGATCGACCCGCTGCCGGCGATCTTCACGCCCGAGGCCGCGCACAAGGCGGGCCAGTATGTGCTGCCGCCGATGCACCTGGCGCGCGGCGATGCGAGCGCCGCGATCGCCGCCGCACCGCATTGCCTGAAAGGCCGCCTCGACGTAGGCGGCCAGGAGCAGTTCTATCTCGAGGGCCAGATCTCCTACGCGATCCCGCAGGAGAACGACGGCCTGCTGGTCCACTGCTCGACCCAGCACCCGAGCGAGATGCAGCACCTGATCGCACATGCGCTGAACCTGCATTCGCACCACGTGCAGGTGCAGTGCCGCCGGATGGGCGGCGGCTTCGGCGGCAAGGAGTCGCAATCAGCGCTGTTCGCCTGCGTCGCCGCCATCGCTGCGAAGTCATTGCAGCGGCCGGTCAAGCTGCGCGTCGATCGCGACGACGACTTTCTGATCACCGGCCGGCGCCACTGCTTCTGGTACGAGTACGAGGTCGGCTACGACGACGACGGGCGGCTCCTCGGCGCCGAGCTGACGATGGTCTCGCGCGCCGGCCACTCGGCCGACCTGTCGGGGCCGGTGATGACGCGCGCGATCTGCCACTTCGACAACGCCTACTTCGTGCCCGACGTCGCGATCCACGGCTACTCGGGCAAGACCAACACGCAGAGCAACACCGCGTTCCGCGGCTTCGGCGGCCCGCAGGGCGCGATCGCGATGGAGCACATCCTCGACTCGATCGCGCGCGCGCTCGGCCGCGACGCGCTCGACGTGCGCCGCATCAACTTCTACGGCACGGCCGATCGCAACGTCACGCCGTACGGTCAGGTCGTCGAGGACAACATCATCCACGAGCTGGTCGCGCAGCTCGAGGCCGACAGCGACTACCGCGCGCGCCGCACGGCAATCGCCGCTTTCAATTCGACCAGCCCGGTGCTCAAGCGCGGGCTCGCGCTGACGCCGGTCAAGTTCGGCATCTCGTTCAACGTCGTCCACCTGAATCAGGCCGGCGCGCTGGTCCACGTCTACGGCGACGGCTCGATCCTCGTCAACCACGGCGGCACCGAGATGGGCCAGGGCCTGAACACCAAGGTCGCGCAGGTCGTCGCCCACGAGCTCGGCGTCTCGTTCAGCGCGGTGCGGGTGACCGCGACCGACACCCAGAAGGTCGCGAACACGTCGGCGACCGCCGCATCGACCGGCAGCGACCTGAACGGCAAGGCCGCCCAGGACGCTGCGCGCCAGATCCGCGAGCGCCTGTCCGCGTTCGCGGCGTCGCACTATGGCGGCGACGTGGCCGAGGTGCGCTTCGCAAACGGAATGGTCGAGGTCGGCCCGATGGCAGTCGTCGCTGCCGGCAATTCGCTGCACGGCAAGCAGGCCGGCGATAACGCACCGGCACGCCGCACGATCCCATTCGCCGAACTGATCATGCAGGCCTACATGGCGCGCGTGCAGCTCTGGTCCGACGGCTTCTATGCAACGCCCGGCCTGCACTGGGACAAGGACACGCTGCAGGGCAAGCCGTTCTACTACTACGCGTACGGCGCCGCGGTCAGCGAGGTCGTCGTCGACACGCTGACCGGCGAGTGGAAGCTCCTGCGCGCCGACGTGCTGCACGACGCCGGCCGCTCGCTGAACCCGGCCGTCGACATCGGCCAGGTCGAGGGCGGCTTCATCCAGGGCATGGGCTGGCTGACGATGGAAGAGCTGGTCTGGCATCCGCAGACGGGGCTGCTGACGACGCATGCGCCGAGCACCTACAAGATTCCGACCGCGAACGACTGCCCTGCGGTCTTCAACGTGCGCCTGTTCGAGGGCGATGCGGTGGCCGACACGATCCACCGCAGCAAGGCCGCCGGCGAGCCGCCGCTGCTGCTGCCGTTCTCGGTCTTCTATGCGATCCGCGACGCGGTGTCGGCGGCCGGAGATCATCGAATCGATCCGCCGCTGACAGCACCGGCGACGAGCGAATCGATCCTGCGCGCGGTCACTGCGGTGCAGGCTGGCTGACGGCTGGACGCGTCAATGTCTTCGCTGCGCACCCTCGCCACCGACTGGCTCGACGCCGGCCGGCGCGCCGTCGTCGTCGAGGTCGTCGAAGCGCGCGGGTCGGCGCCGCGCGAGGCCGGCACGCGGATGCTGGTCGATGCCGACAGCGCGACTGGCACGATCGGTGGCGGTCACCTCGAGCTCAAGGCGATCGACGAGGCGCGCGAGATGCTGCGACGCAACGACCTGACGCCGCGAACCCGCCACTACCCGCTCGGCCCGGCGCTCGGCCAGTGCTGCGGCGGTGCGGTGACCTTGGGGCTGTCGGCACTCGACCGCGCGGCGCTCGACGCGTGGCCCGAAACCGCACCGCGCTTTCACCTGCAGCTCTACGGCGCCGGCCACGTCGGCCGCGCGATCGCGCGCGCACTGGCGCCGATGAACGTGCGCGTCGACTGGATCGACGAGCGCGAGGACGAGTTCCCCGCGTCGCTGGTCGACAACGCCGCGGTGGCATGGCCGCCGCACATCCGCGCGATCAGCGTCGACGGCGTCGAAGGCGAAGTCGCGACCGCACCGCCGGGTGCGTTCTACCTCGTGCTGACTCACCGCCACGACCTCGACCTGCGGATCGCCGAGGCGATCCTGCGGCGCGCCGACTTCGGATTCTTCGGGCTGATCGGATCGAAGACCAAGCGCCGCCAGTTCATCCGCCGCTTCGAGGAACGCGGCATCGCGGCCTCGTCGATCGCGCGCATGACCTGCCCCATCGGCCTGCCCGGCATCGACGGCAAGGAGCCGGAGACGATTGCGGCCGCGGTCGTCGCGCAGCTGCTGCTTGTCTCGAGCACGGGCACCGACGCCAGCGACCGCGCCGGACGGCACGCCGCTTGCCCTGAAACGGAGACGTTGCAGGCTTCGGAGATCGACGATGGCAACCACCGGCGCGAGCCCCGCGCCGCGACGGGTCGCGGCAAAGCGCAAGACAGCATCGAAACGACCGGCCGCGCGCCAGCGCGCCAAGCCGGCGCGGCGCCGCTGGTCGCAGCGGGTCACCGAAACGAGTGACGCGCTCGACCTGAAGGAAGGCATCTTCAGCGAGGCCGACCCGGACCGGATCGCGCGCTCGCTGAAGGCTTCGGCCGAGCACAGCAGCCGGCGCAAGCCGGTACGGCCGCATCGATGAGGGCCGAGCCGCTCGACTCTCTGCGCGAAACCGACGCGCCGCTCGACGCCGTCGATCGCAAGCATGCCGATGGCTGACGCGCTGACCACCTACCGGCAGAAGCGCGACTTCGCGATCACGCCCGAGCCGCGCGGCGCGACCGCGAAGCGCGGCGATGCGCTCACGTTCGTGATCCAGAAGCACGCGGCACGCTCGCTCCATTACGACTTCCGCCTCGAGCTCGATGGCACCTTGAAGAGCTGGGCGGTGCCGAAGGGTCCCAGCCTCGACCCCTCGCAGAAGCGGATGGCGGTGCATGTCGAGGACCATCCGCTGGCCTATGGCAGCTTCGAGGGCACGATCCCGGCGAACCAGTACGGCGCCGGCGACGTGATCGTCTGGGACCGCGGCACCTGGCATCCCGAAGGCGACCCGGCGGCCGGCTATCGCGCCGGCAAGATGAAGTTCCGGCTCGACGGCGAGAAGCTGCACGGCACCTGGATGCTGGTGCGCATGCACGGTCGCGACAGCGAGCGCCAGGAACCGTGGCTGCTGATCAAGGACCGCGACGAGGCGGCGCGTCCGGCCGCCGAATACAGCGTCGTCGATGCGCTGCCGAACAGCGTGCTGTCGAAACGCGCGGTGGTCGAGGCATCGAAGGCGGCACGTCCCGCTGCGGGCAAGAAGGCGGCACAGCCCGCTACGGCCAAGAAGGCGGCCAGCGCGACCCGCAGCAAGGAGGCAACCGCCGAGCGTGCCGAGCCGGCAGCCACCGAGCCGGCGTCGAAGTCGAAGCGGCCGTCGCGCGCCGCAGCGAAGAAGACATCCATCGCCGCATCGGACTTGCCGCCCGGCGCCGTCAAGGCCGCGCTGCCCGACACGCTCGCGCCCGAACTGGCGACCCTCGTCGCCGACGTTCCGGCCGGCGATGACTGGGCCTACGAGATCAAGTTCGATGGCTACCGCGTGCTCGCGCGCATCGAGCGCGGCGAAGTACGGCTGCTGACCCGCAATGGCAACGACTGGACCGCGAAGCTGAAAGGGATCGCCGCCGAGATCGACCGACTCGGTATGGACTCGGCCTGGCTCGACGGCGAGATCGTCGTGCTCGGCGAGCACGGCGCCTCCGACTTCGCGGCACTGCAGAACGCCTTCGATGCCGGCGGCGCGCAGATCCGCTACTTCGCCTTCGACCTGCCGTTCTACGCCGGCCACGACCTGCGCCAGGTTCCGCTCGGCGAGCGACGCGCGCTGCTCGGCAGCCTGCTCGCCGACGCCGACGGCATCGTCCGCTTCAGCCAGGACTTCGAGTCCGACGCGAGCGAGATCCTGCGCAACGCCTGCCGGCTGCACCTCGAGGGCGTGATCGGCAAGCGCCTCGGCTCGGCCTACGTGGCGGGCCGCACGCGCGACTGGATCAAGCTGAAGTGCACCCTGCGCCAGGAGTTCGTGATCGGCGGCTATACCGAGCCGCAGGGCTCGCGCACCGGACTCGGCGCGTTGCTGCTCGGCATCCACGACGAGCGCGGGCGCCTGCGCTACGCCGGCAACGTCGGCACCGGCTTCGATGTCAAGACGCTCGGCGCATTGCGCAAGCAGCTCACGAAGCTCGAGACCAAGCACGCGCCGTTCGTCGAGAAGCCGCGTGAAGCGCGTGGCACCTGGGTCGAGCCGAAACTCGTCGCCGAGATCTCGTTCTCCGAATGGACGCGCGACGGCAAGGTCCGTCACGCGGTCTTCCACGGCCTGCGCAGCGACAGGCCGCCGACCGCGATCACGCGCGGGGTCGCCGCGCCGGCGCCACGCGGGTCCGCGCCGGAACAGCCGGCGGCGGGTGCAAACGGCGGAAGCGAGACGACTGCATCGAAGAAGGGCAGCGCTTCCGCCACGGCTGCGACAACCAACACGCCAGCAAAAACAGCGAAGGCCGACATCGCCGACAAGCCGGCCTCCCCCAAGGCGTCGACGACAAAGGCGCGCGGCAAGCCACCGGTCCTGCCGGCATCGGTGAAGGTGACGCATCCCGAACGCGTGATCGACGCGAAGAGCGGCCACACCAAGCGCGACCTCGTCGACTACTACCTGCACGCAGCGCGACGCATCCAGCCGCATCTGCAAGGCCGTCCGGTCGCGCTGGTGCGCGCGCCGGCCGGCATCGGTGGCCATCTCTTCTTCCAGAAGCACAGCGGCTCGCTCCACATCGACGACCTCGTCGAGCTGCCGGTCGCGCTCGACCCGGAGCATCCGCCGCTGGTCGAGATCGACAGCTTCACCGCGCTGATCTCGGCCGCGCAGATGAACGTCGTCGAGTTCCACACCTGGAACGCGCTGTCGCGCGCGATCGAGAAGCCGGACCGGATGACGTTCGATCTCGACCCCGGCGACGGCGTCGGCTGGCCTGCGATGGTCGCGGCGGCGCGCCTGACGCGCGCGCTGCTCGACGAGATCGGCCTGCGCGCGTTCGTCAAGACGAGCGGCGGCAAGGGCCTGCACGTCGTCGTGCCGCTCGCGCCGCGCGAGGGCTGGGACGACGTCAAGGACTTCTCGCGCGAGGTCGTCGAGCGCCTGGCGACGCTCGCGCCTGATCAGCTCGTCGCGAAGAGCGGGCCGAAGAACCGGGTCGGCCGGATCTTCGTCGACTACCTGCGCAACGGCCGCGGCGCGACCACCGCGGCGGCTTACTCGGCGCGGGCCCGCGCCGGCCTCGGGGTTTCGATCCCGTGCGATTGGGACGAGCTCGACGGGCTCACCGGCGGCGACCACTGGACCATCGCGAACGCACACGAGCGCCTCGAAGCGGCCACCGACCCATGGGCCGATTACGCGCGCTGTCGACAAGCCCTCGGCGCCGCCCGCAAGGCGCTTCGCCGCGCCGTGGCGGCATGACAACGGTGCGGCCGCGACCCCACGCTTCGGGGATTTCCCTCAGCGCCCCGCGCGGTGAGACTGTCGACCAGCGCCCCAAGGCGTTCGACCCGGACCCGCGATCGATGCCCTTTCAGCACCGGTCGCCTTGATCGAATGTCTTGGTACGCAACCGGAGTCTTTATGGAACCCACCTTCTTCGCCCAGTACAAGGGCTTCGAGTTCCACTGCTCGCCGACCCGCCTGCGCGGCGGGGGCTTCATCCCGCGCCTGCTGATCTCGGCCGACTTCGGCGCCAGCGAGGTCGACATTCCCGTCCCGGTCCAGGGTCCGCCGTATGTCGATGCCACCGAGGCCGCACACCGCTCGTTCTGGCAGGGCCGGCGCTGGGTCGACACCGGCGAGGTCGCCGCGTCTTCGCCGGTCCACGACCTCGCCTTCGCGCGCTCGGTCGACACCGTCTGAGTCGACAGCGGGGCCGTGCCGCGCCGCTTGTGCGCCGCCGCCCGCGCAGCGTTAAGGTGGCCGGCTCGAACCCTTCCGCCGGGATCGTCGATGGCTTTCCGCACGCTGCTCTACCGCTACTTCTTCTTCGGCTGGCTGTTCCGCGACGTCACCCGCGGCAATCTGTTCGAGCGTTCCGCGGCGTGGCGCCACAACTGCGCGCAGGCGCACTGGCTGCCCACCTACATGCGGCGCTGGCTCGTGTTCGGCGTGATCTTCTACGGCGCGGGTGCGTTCGTCGAGCTGGTGATCGGCGCGCCGCTCGCCTCCGCGCTGCTCTACGTGCCGAGCGCCCTCAGCGTGCCGATCAATGCAGTGATCGTCGTCGCGTGGGCGGGGTTCAAGGCGCTGTCCGCTCCGCTCTGAGTGGGCGCGGCGCGGCTCGCGTCATTTCTTTCGTTGCCCGGCCGGCTCGGCTGGCTCGGCGGGCCCGGGCAGGTCGTGCAGCCAGCCGACCACCAGCCGCACCTTGCCGTCGCCGCCGGTCACCGGGGAGAACGTGAACGCAACGGTCTGGGCCGCAGGCGGCCGGCCGTGGCGCACGGTGCCGGCGATCCGCTTGCCGGAATCGATGCTGCGCTGAAGCTGGCGTTCCAGCACGTCGAGCAGCTCCGATGGGCTGTCGAGGTCGCGCAGCTGGCGGCCGCCGAGCGATCCCGGCTCGAGCCGCCAATGCCGGCACGCCTCCTGGTTCGCGAACAGCAACGCGCCGCGACTGTCGAACGCGAGGATGCGGTCCGGTAAGCCGGTCAGGGTGGACTCCAGCACGTCGACACGCAATTCGAGCGCGTCCTTCGCCTCGACGAAGGCAAGCTCGCGCTGACGCCGCTCGGTGATGTCGGTGAACGTCAGCACCACGCCCGCGATCCGGTCGTCGATCGTCCGATACGGCTGCTGGCGCGCCAGCAGCCAGCGACCGGCGTGGTCGCCGACCTCGCGCTCGACCGGCACCAGCTGCTGCAGCACGCTGATCGCATCGCTCTCGAGCGTGGGGTAGTTCAGCCGCTGCGACAGGTCGGCGAGCGGCCGGCCGACATCGGTCGGGATCAGGTTGAACAGCGCGACCGCCGCCGGCGTGTAGAACGTGATGCGCCGATCGCGGTCGAGGAACACCATCGCGATCGACATCGACTCCATCAGGTTGTGCAGGTCGCTGTTCGACGCGCCGACCTCCTCGACGGTGCGCCGCAGCTCGACGCCGACGGTCGTCAGCTCCTCGTTGACCGATTGCGCCTCCTGCCGGCGTGCCTCGAGCTCCTCGCCGGCGGAGCGCAGGTCCTCGTTCATCGCCTGCAACTCCTCGTTGCTGGCTTGCAGCTCCTCGGTCGAAGCCTGGTGCTGCTCGACGACATCGCGCAGCTGCATCTTGAGTCGCACGACCTCGTCGTAGAGATCGCTTTCGCGGCTGCCGGCGTGGCCGGACGGTTGCGGCGACGCTTCGCTGTCAGCCGCCCTTGCCGACGCTGCGGGCCGCTCGTTGAAGACGATCAGCAGGCACTGCGGCGCGATCTCGTCGGCCGGCGCGACGCTGAGGTCGATCAGCAGCGCCTGGCCGTCGAGATCGACCGGCAGGTTCAGCACCTCGGTCGGCTTGCCGGTCTGGGCGACCCGGTTCAGCGCGGCGCGCAGCTCGATGCGCAGCATCGGGTGCGCGATCCGCAACACGTTGCGGCTCGGCTCGCCGCCGCCGAAGCGGAGGTAGCGGCCGGCGCGCTGCGACAGGTGCATCAGCTCGAACTCGGCATCGACGACCAGCGACGGCGGCGAGTAGCGCTCGATCAGGCGCAGATGGACCTGGCCGGCCCGTTCGGGTTGGACCGCGTCGCTCGGGCGGCGAGCGTGGCGCTCGTGACCCACCACGGGCACCGCGTCGAACGGCACCACGGCGGTCGCGTCGTCGGGCAGCGAGGCGACCTCGCGCGTCAGCCCGCTCACACCGAACGGCAACGCATAGGCCGGCCGATCCATCGGCCGGCGTCGATACAGGCAGTGCTTCTTGTCGACGGGATGGAACAGCGCCGGCACCTCCGACGCCGATTCGGAAGTGCCCAGGAACATCAGCCCGTCGAGCCGGAGCGCGAAGTGGAACGTCTGCAGCAGGCGCTCCTGCGCCAGGCGATCGAGGTAGATCATCAGGTTCCGGCACGACAGCAGGTCGAGGCGCGAGAACGGCGAATCCTTCAGCACGTCGTGGGTCGCGAACAGCACCGTTTCACGCAACTCGGCGCTGACCCGATAGCCGCGCGCCTCCTCGCTGAAGAAGCGCTCGAGCCGTTCGGCCGACACGTCGGCGGCGATCGTCGGCGGATAGAAGCCGGCGCGACCGGTGCGGATCGCATCGGTGTCGAGATCGGACGCAAACACGCGCAGGCGCGGCGCGCGGTCGAGGCGGCCGGCGAATTCGTGCAGCAGGATCGCGATCGAGTAGGCCTCTTCGCCGGTCGCACAGCCCGGCACCCAGACGCGCACGGTGTCGTGCGGGGTCCGGCCTTCGAACAGCGTCGGGATCAGCGCCTCGAGCGCGTTGAAATGCTCGCTGTCGCGAAAGAAGTTGGTGACGCTGACCAGCAGGTCCTTCAGCAGCGCGCGCGCTTCGCCGGGTCGGGTGCGCAGCACCTCGAGGTAATCGGGCAACTCGACGACCTCGTTGACCTGCATCCGGCGGCCGATGCGGCGCAGCACGGTCGCACGTTTGTAGAAGTCGAAGTCGTGGCCGGTGCGATTGCGCATCAGCTCGAGGATGCGGCGCAACGTCATCTCGTCGCTGCGGTCGTCCCCCTCTGCGGGCACCGCGCCGGCCACCGGTTCGTCTTCGGGCGGCAGGCGCAGCTCTCGTTCGAGACGGTGGTAGGTCAGCAGCCGCGCCGCCATCTCGGCGACCGGCAGCACCAGGTCGACCACGCCGGTCGCAATCGCCGAGCGCGGCATGCTGCCGTGCTCCGCCTCGCTCGGATCCTGCGCGATCGAGAAGCCGCCGCGCTCCTTGATGCGGCGGATGCCGATCGACCCGTCGCCGTCGGCACCCGACAGCACGATCGCGGTGGCATGCGGCCCGTAGGTGTCGGCGAGGGTCCGGAAGAACAGGTCAACCGCGATATGGCGGCCGCTGCGGCCCGGCAGGTCTTCAAGGCGCAGTTCGCCGTCGAGCGCCGACAGCAGCTTGCCCGGCGGGATCACGTAGACGCAGTTGACCTCGATCCGCTCCGTTGCGCGGACCTGCACGACCCGCATCGCGGTCGTGCGCTGGATCAAATCGGCGAGCGAGCTCTCGTGTTCCGCGGCCAGGTGGATGACGACCACGAAGGCCATGCCCGAGTCGGCCGTCATCGTGCGGAAGAACGTCTGCAGCGCCGGGATGCTGCCGGCCGACCCGCCCAGCCCGACCAGCGGCAGCATGCGATAGCCGCGCGTCGGAATGGCATCGTCCTGCATCGGAGCGTAGTGCTCTTCCGCGTGGTCGGGTTGCAAGTCGCTCATGGGCCGAGGTCCCGGTTCGTGCGGTGGGACGCGGCAGGGCCGAAGGCGTTCGCGGGCCGCTGCAGCGTGCGGCTGCGGCGTCATCTTATGCCTCTCGAGGAACCATTCAGGCGGCGTTGTCCGACGTGTGGGCGCAGAAGCGGGTGACTATCATCGACCGGGCGGCAATGCCTCCGGCGACCGTTCCGCACATCGCATCCCGAACCGATGGACCCCGACCAGACCGAAGAAGACCACGCCGGCGACGACGACCTCGTGCCGACGCGTGGCTACGAGACGGTGCCGGTGGTCGGCCTCGGCGGCTCGACCAGCAGTCTGCCGTCGCTGCAGACGTTCTTCCGGGCGATGCCGCCCGATCCGGGCATGGCCTTCTTCATCGCGATGCATCCGCAACCGGGGCATGAGGCGGCGGTGGGCGACACACTGCGCGCCGACACCCGGATGCCGGTCATCGAGCTCGACGGCGAGCAGCCGGTCAAGGTCAACCAGATCTACGTCGTGCCGCCGGGCAAGGCGCTGCATGCGAGCGACGGCCAGGTCGGGGCCATCGACGTGCGGCCGAACCGCGGCCGCCATGTCGTCGTCGACCTGTTCTTCCGCACGCTCGCCGACAGTCACGGTCCGCATGCCGCCGCGGTGGTGATGTCGGGCACCGATGGCGACGGCGCGATCGGCATCAAGCGCATCAAGGAACGCGGCGGCCTGACGATCGCGCAGGATCCGAGCGAGGCGGTGCACGGCAGCATGCCGCGCTCGGCGATCGCGACCGGCATGGTCGACTGGGTGCTGCCGGCGAACGAGATGCCGGGTCGGCTGATCGAGTACCAGCGCCTCGAGCGCAACATCCACCTGCCGCCCGAGGACGGGCCGCAGCCGGCCGAAGCGCCCGCGCCCACCGACGACCCGCCCGAGGCCGCGCTGCGCGACGTGCTGCGCTTCCTGCGGGTGCGCACCGGGCGCGATTTCTCGTACTACAAGCGGGCGACGGTGCTGCGCCGGATCGCCCGGCGGATGCAGGTCAACGGCGTCACCGACATGCAGGACTATCTCGGCATCCTGCGCACGTCTGCCGGCGAAGCCGGCGCACTGCTGCAGGATCTGCTCATCAGCGTCACCAACTTCTTCCGCGACGCGAGCTGCTTCCAGTCGCTCGAGGCGCTGATTCCCGAGCTGTTCAACGACAAGGGGCAGACCGACACCGTGCGGGTGTGGGTGCCGGCGTGCGCATCGGGCGAGGAGGCGTACTCGATCGCGATCCTGCTCGCCGAGCACGCGCGCACCCTCGAGGCGCCGCCGAGCCTGCAGATCTTCGCGACCGATCTGGACGAGCAGTCGATCGGGACCGCGCGCGCAGCCCTCTATCCCGAGACGATCGAGGCCGACGTGTCCCCCGAGCGGCTGGCGCGCTACTTCGTCAAGCAGCACCTGGGCTACCGGGTCCGCCGCGAGATCCGCGAGACGGTGCTGTTCGCGGTGCACGACCTGCTGAAGGACTCGCCGTTCTCGCGCCTCGACCTGGTGTCGTGCCGCAACCTGCTGATCTACCTGACCCGCGACGCCCAGGTCCGGGCGCTCGACATCTTCCATTTCGCGCTGCGGCCCGAAGGCAAGCTGTTCCTCGGCTCGTCGGAGAGCATCGACGAAAGCACGTCGCTGTTCGCGGTCCTCGACAAGAAGAACCGACTGTTCAGCCAGCGGCCGTCCGCACGCGCGAAGCTGCCGATCCTGCCCGGCCCGACGACGCTGTCGCTGACGGTCGCCGAGCTGCCGAAGGCCGATCGGCTGCCGGGAGTGCGGACCGCGCAGGCATTGGCGCCGCTGCAGCCGCTCGCAGGCAACGCGCAGATGCGCGCGGCGTCGTGGGCGCAACTGCACTACCGGCTGCTCGAGCAGATCGCGCCGCCGTCGATCCTGATCGACGGCGAGCACCACATCGTGCACCTGTCGGAAAGCGCCGGCCGCTTCCTCCAGCTGTCGGGCGGCGAGCCGACCAAGAACCTGCTGCGCCTGATCGATCCCGCGCTGCGCATCGAGCTGCGGGCCGCGCTGTTCCAGGCCCAGCAGTCGGGCACCTCGCTCGAATTCGGCCCGGCGACGATCGAGCTGCACGGCGTGGCGACGCGCGTGAAGATCCGCGTCTCCGCAGGTGGCGAGGCCGCGCCGGACTACTTCCTGGTCGTCATCGATGCCGAGGACGCCGATGCCGACAGCGCGGCAGCCGACAGCGGAGCCGCCAGCAGCCTGCATCCGGTCGCCGAGCACCTCGATCGCGAGGTCGAGCGCTTGAAGGCGAACCTGCGCGACACCGTCGAGCAGTACGAGGCGTCGAACGAGGAGCTGAAGGCCGGCAACGAGGAGCTGCAGGCGATGAACGAGGAGCTGCGCTCGGCCACCGAGGAGCTCGAGACCGGACGCGAGGAGCTGCAGTCGATCAACGAGGAGCTGAGCACCGTCAACAGCGAGCTGAAGAGCAAGGTCGAGGAGCTCGGCAGCTCGAACAGCGACATGCTGAACCTGATGGACGCGACCGCCATCCCGACGGTGTTCCTCGACCGCGACCTGCACATCACGCGCTTCACGCCGCCCGCGGTCGATGTCTTCAATGTGATTCCGGCCGACATCGGGCGGCCGCTCTCCGACCTGCGCACCCAGCTCGACTATCCCGAGCTCGCCGCCGATGCCGATCAGGTGCTGAAGCGCCTGGTGCCGATCGAGCGCGAGGTCGCGCGCGGCGGCGTCACGTGGTATTCGGCGCGGCTGCTGCCGTACCGCACCGTCGACGACCGCATCGCCGGCGTCGTGCTGACCCTCGTCGACATCACCGAGCGGCGCCGCAACGAGACCGCATTGCGGGCCGGCGAGGAGCGGCTGCGCCTGATCGTCGAGAACGCACGCGACTACGCGATCTTCTCGCTCGACCTCGGTCGTCGCTTCACGACCTGGAACCCGGGCGCCGAGCGCATCCTCGGCTACCGCGAGGCCGAGGTACTGGGGCAGAGCGGCGATCTCATCTTCACCGAGGAGGACCGCGCGGCCGACGTACCTGATCGCGAGACCCGGACTGCGCTCGAGACCGGGCGCGCCGGCGACGACCGCTTCCACCTGCGCAAGGACGGCAGCCGGTTCTGGGCCAGCGGCGTGATGATGTCGATGCGCGACGATGCCGGCGCGGCGATCGGCTTCGTCAAGATCCTGCGCGACCAGACCGAGGCGCGCCGCACGCAGGAGGCTCTCGAGCGCAGCCAGGCCCAGCTGCTGAAGGCGTCGCAGGAGAGCGAGCGCGCGCGCCGCGAGGCCGAGCTGCAGAAGGAGCACCTGGCGGCGCTCTTCACCCAGGCGCCGGCGCCGATCTGCATCCTGCGCGGCGCCGACTATCGGGTCGAGTTCGCCAACGACCACATGTGCCAGCTCTGGGGACATAACTCGGACGACGTACTCGGCCGCCCGCTGTTCGATGCGGTGCCCTCGATGCGCGTCCAGGTGCTGAGGGACCTGCTCGACCGCGTGATGACGACCGGCGAGACGTCGGTCGGCAAGGAAGTCTCGGCCCGGCTCGACCGCAACGGCGACGGCACGCTCGACGACGCCTACCTGAACTTCACCTACGCACCGCTGCACGGGCTCGGCGGCTCGATCGACGGCGTGCTGGTGATGGCCTACGACGTCACCGACGAAGTCCATGCGCGCGAGCAGATGAGCGAGCTGCACGAGGCGTCGAAGGCGGCGGGCCGGGCCAAGGACAACTTTCTCGCGATGCTCGGCCACGAGCTGCGCAACCCGCTTGCGCCGCTGCAGACGTCGCTGCACCTGAGCCGCAAGCTCCTGCCCGGCTCCAAGATCGACCACCTGCTCGACGTGATGCAGCGCCAGACCAGCAACCTGGCCCGCATCGTCGACGACCTGCTCGAGGCGTCGCGCGTCAACGAAGGCAAGATCGACCTGCAGATCGAAGCGCTGGACCTGCGCCTCAGCGTGCAGCAGGCCATTGCGGCGGCGCGCCCCGCGATCGATGCGCACGAGCAGACGATCGAGGTCGATGCGCCCGATCGGCCGGTGCCGGTGCAGGCCGATCCGGTACGGGTCGAGCAGATCATCCTGAACCTGCTGAACAACGCCAGCAAGTACACGCAGAACGGCGGCCACATCCGCGTCGTCGTGAAGCGCGGCGGGCCGTGGGCCGAGATCGCGGTGATCGACAACGGCGCCGGCATCGACGACGACCTGCGACCGCGCCTGTTCCAGATCTTCCAGCAGGGCAACCGCGATCTGGCGCGCCGCGAAGGCGGCCTCGGCATCGGCCTCAGCGTCGTGCGCCGCCTCGTCGAACTGCACCGCGGCACGGTCGAGGCGCGCAGTGAAGGCGTCGGCAAGGGCAGCGAATTCATCGTGCGGCTGCCGATCGCGCCGGAGGGCCCGGCGCGCGTCGGCGCTGCGCCGGTCCTTGCACCAGACGCGAGCGCCGACCCAGCGTCGACGGTCGCTTCCAACGCCGCGACGCCTGCTGCGAACGACGCCGCCACGACGCCGGCGCGCAAGAAGCGCGCAAAGTCCGGCGTACCGTCGACCCCCGCTGACACGGGCCGCAGCAGCGCCGAGACGGCCGCGGTCGGGAGCGCCCCGACGGTGCTGCGCGTGCTCGTCGTCGACGACAACCGCGATGCCGGCGAGACCCTCGGGATGCTGATCGAGACCCTCGGGCACCAGATCCGCCTCGCCGACAACGGCCGCGCGGCCCTGGCGCTGTTCGACGAGTGGCATCCGCAAGTGGTCTTCCTCGACATCGGCCTGCCGGGCATGGACGGCTACGCGGTCGCGGCGGAGATCCGGCGCCGCAGCCCGGCCGCCGCGACCCGGCTGGTCGCGGTCACCGGCTACGGCCAGGACCGCGATCGCGCGAAGGGCCGCCAGGCCGGCTTCGATACGCACCTCGTCAAGCCGGCGGCCTACGAGGCGATCGCGCAGATCCTGGCCAGTGCGGGTGCCGGCCCGCGGCCGTCCTGAGGCCGCGGTGAAGATCGCGACCTTCAACGTCAACGGCATCAAGAGCCGGCTGCCGCGCCTGCTCGAGTGGCTCGCCGAGTCGAAGCCCGACGTCGCCTGCCTGCAGGAGCTGAAGGCGCCGGACGAGACCTTTCCGGTCGAGGCGATCCGCGACGCCGGCTACGGCTCGCTGTGGAGCGGGCAGAAGTCGTTCAACGGCGTCGCGATCCTGGCGCGGGGCAGCGATCCGGTCGAGCGCCGGCGCGGCCTGCCGGGCGACCCCGACGACCTGCACAGCCGCTATCTCGAGGCCAGCGTCAACGGCGTCGTCGTCGCCTCGATCTACCTGCCGAATGGCAACCCGCAGCCGGGGCCGAAGTTCGACTACAAGCTGGCCTGGTTCGAGCGCCTGAACCTTCACGCGGCCGAGTTGCTCGCGACCGGCCTGCCCACGGTGCTGGCCGGCGACTACAACGTCGTGCCGACCGACGCCGACATCTATTCGCCGGCCTCGTGGTTGAAAGACGCGCTGTTGCAGCCGGAGAGCCGCGACGCCTACCGGCGCCTGCTCGCGCAAGGCTGGACCGATGCGATCCGCCACCTGCATCCGGATGCGCGGATCTACACGTTCTGGGACTACATGCGCAACCGCTGGCCGCGCGACGCGGGGCTGCGCATCGACCATCTGCTGCTGAGCCCGAGCATCGTCGATCGGCTCGTGGCGGCCGGCGTGGACCGCGAGGTGCGCGGCCGCGAAAAGGCAAGCGACCACGCGCCGACCTGGGTCGACCTGCGCTGAGTCGCCGCAGAGGCGCGCCGTCCGCTCTGCGTCAACGGTGCAGCTGGCTCACCGCCAGCACGACGATCAGCAGGCCGGCACCGAGCCAGCCGAGCTGCGCCACGGTCTCCTTCAGCGTCAGCCGGTGCTGCAGCTGCGGGATCAGGTCGGCGACCGCGACGTAGATGAAGCTGCTCGCCGCAACCACCAGCAGGTACGGGAACAGCGCCTCCCACGGTCCGACGATGAAGTAGCCGACGATGCCCCCGGCCACCGCGGCAAGGCCCGACAGCGCGTTGTAGAACAGCGCCTTCGCGCGCGAGAAGCCGGCGTTCAGCAGCACGATGTAGTCGCCGACCTCCTGTGGGATCTCGTGCGCGATGATGGCCAGCGACGTGACCACGCCGAGCCGCGTGTCGGCGAGAAAGGCGGCGGCGATGATGATGCCGTCGCAGAAGTTGTGGATGCTGTCGCCGAGGATCACGCTCCAGCCGCCGCGACCGGCCTGCTGCTCGTCGAAGCCGTGGTGATGGTGGTGGTCGTCGCCTTCGTGATGGTGGCTGTGCCGATACAGCTCGGCCTTCTCGAGCAGGAAGAAGAACAGCAGGCCGAGCAGCAGGGTCAGGAACAGCTTCTGCGGGCTCGCGTTGCGCTCGAACGCCTCGGGCAGCACGTCGAGCAGCGCGGTGCCGAGCAGCACGCCGGCCGACAGGCTGACGAGGTGGTGCACGACCCGCGTCAGCACGCCGATCGTCAGGCTCGCCGCGACGAGCACCGACAGGAGGCCGCCGAGGAACGTCGCCGCGATGATGTACGCGAGGGTCATCGGCGGTCCGTGCGGATCATCGGCATTCCGCCACGTGGCGCCTCGGCGCGACGCCGATCGACGGCGCGCTCTGGCGGCGCCGCGCGGCGCTCATGCAGCGGATCGCAGCTTCATGAGGTCAGGCGACGCCGTGCGTCTTGAACCACGCGAGGCAGCGCTTCCAGCCGTCGTCGGCCGCTTCCTTGCGATAGCTCGGCCGGTAGTCGGCATGGAACGCGTGCGGGGCGCCCGGGTAGACCACGAACTCCGATTTCTTCGCGGCCGCGCTGCCGCCGGCGAGCGCCTTCTTCATCTGCTCGACGCTCTCCTGCGGAATGCCGCTGTCGTCGCCGCCGTAGAGACCGAGCACCGGCCCGCTCAAGGTGCCGACAACCTCCATCGGATGCTTCGGCTGCAGCGGACTGCCAGCGCCGAGCAGTCGACCGTACCAAGCGACCGCCGCCTTGACCGCCGGGTTATGAGCGTCATAGAGCCAGGTCTGCCGGCCACCCCAGCAGAAGCCGGTGATGCCGAGCCGTGACGTGTCGCCGCCGTTCGCCTTCGCCCACGCGACGCTCGCATCGAGGTCGCCCATCACCTGCGCGTCGGGCACCTCGTTGACGACTTCCGACAGCAGCTTGCCGATCTCGCCATAGCTCTGCGCGTCGCCCTGGCGCACGAACAGCTCGGGTGCGATGGCCAGGTAGCCGGCTTTCGCGAAGCGCCGCGCGACGTCGGCGATGTACTCGTGCACGCCGAACACTTCCGAGACGACGAGGACGACCGGCAGGTTGGTCTTGCCGGCCGGCCTCGCGCGGTAGGCCGGCATCTTGAAGTCGCCGACCGGGATCGTGACCTCGCCGACCGTCAGGCCGCTGCTGTCGGTCTTGATCGCCTGCGCGCTGACGGGCAGCACCGCAGCGGCGAAGCCGCTGCCGACCGCCGTGCGGACGAAGTCGCGCCGGCTGTAGTCGCGGCTGGGAACGAGGCTGTCGAGTTCAGGTTGCAGCATGACGGACGATCCGCAGCGGAAATCGGCGATTCTAGAAAGGTCGGTGCGGCCTGTCGGCCGACAGGGCCCGGCGCGTGCGCCGCCACAATGCCCCGATGCACGTCGAGTCGACTCCGCAATCCGAGGCCGGGCCGCGCTGGCCGGGCCAGCTCGCCGCGATCGACATGGGGTCGAACAGCTTCCGGCTCGAGATCGGCGAGCTTGCCGACGGCCGCTATCGGCGCATCGACTACCTGAAGGAAACGGTGCGGCTCGGCGCCGGGCTCGACGCCGAAGGGTTGCTGACCGACGAGGCCGCGGCGCGCGGGCTCGCCTGCCTGGCGCGCTTCGCGAAGCGGCTCGACGGCTACCGGCCCGACCAGGTGCGCGCGGTCGCAACGCAGACCTTGCGCGAGGCGCGCAACCGCGACAGCTTCCTGGCGCGCGCGCGCCAGGCGCTCGGTCTGCCCATCGAGGTGATCTCGGGGCGCGAGGAAGCGCGCCTGATCTACGCCGGCGTGGCGCGGCTGCAGCCGTC
>JBDSAB010000170.1:0-5469 GCA_039922395.1 Caldimonas sp. | reverse complement strand
CGCCAGCAGCAGATCCTCGATCTTGTGCAGAGCGCGATCGAGCGCACCGGCGCGCCGCCCACCCGGGCCGAGATCGCCAACGAGCTCGGTTTCCGCTCCGCCAACGCGGCCGAAGAGCACTTGCAGGCGCTGGCCCGCAAGGGCGTGATCGAATTGGTCGGCGGCACGTCGCGCGGCATTCGTCTGCAGTCTGGCACATTGCGCGCGCTCAACGAGGCGCGCGGCAAGCAATACAGCCTGCCGCTGCCGAGCCTGGCGCAGCTCTCGCTGCCGCTGGTCGGCCGAGTCGCCGCCGGCAGCCCGATCCTGGCCCAGGAGCACATCGACCGCACGTTTCTGATGGAAGCGAGCCTGTTCGCGCGCCGCCCCGACTACCTTCTGAAGGTGCGCGGCATGAGCATGCGCGACGCCGGCATCATGGACGGCGACCTGCTCGCCGTGCAGCGCTCGAAGGAGGCGAAGAACGGCCAGATCGTCGTCGCGCGCCTCGGCGACGACGTCACGGTGAAGCGCTTCAAGCGCACCCGCAACGGGATCGAGCTGATCCCCGAAAACCCCGACTTCAAGACCATCATCGTGCGCGAGGGGTCCGACGATGTCGGCTTCGAGCTCGAAGGCCTCGCGGTCGGCCTGATCCGCAACAACATGCTGATGTGAGGGACGCGGTGGTCATCAAGGCCCCGAAGGCCGCCAACGCGGCAGAGTGCGAGACGCTCGAACAGCTGCCGAACATCGGGCCTTCGCTCGCCGCCAGCCTGCGCCTGATCGGCATCCGTGAGCCGCAAGACCTGCGCGGCAAGGACGCCTTCGTGCTCTACCAGAAGCTGTGCGCCGCGACCGGCCAGCGCCAAGACCCGTGCGTGCTCGACACGTTCATGGCGGCGAGCGATTTCATGCGGGGCGCGCCGGCAGCGCCGTGGTGGAAGTACACCGCCGAACGGAAGGCGCTTTTCGGGTCGGTCTAGCCGTTGAGTTTGAGGCTCGGCGGCCAGGGGGATCGGCTGTCGCTGCGCCGTCGTCGGCTACCTGGCTCGCTTCTTACAGCCGTTGTCGAGAACGCGGAGCTCGACCCGAAGCCGCCATCCCCGACCTTGATTGCGTCAGCGACGCGCAATCAACGCTGCGGCTGCAGCCGCAGCGTCGCAACCGTCGGCGCGCTCCACAGCGGGACATAGTCAACCCGCGTCCAGGGCTCGACGAAGTCGCGGTACTGCGCCGAAAACAGGTTGCCGGACTGTCCCGTCGAATGCATTACGCGCGACTGCGCCGGGTCGCCGAGGTCGTACAGCGCGCGCAGGCTCGGGCCGTGCTCGTCGAGGTAGAGCTCCTGCGTGGTCGGATCGGGGCGCAGGTTGACCCGTGACACGTTGACCGTGTAGGTGTCGCCGCCGACTGGCGTGCGCAGCTCGAACCAGCGCGCCAGCAGCTTGACCCGGCTGAACGGCCGGTGCTCGGAACGGGCGATGTGCGCTCGGTCCCAGCGCCAGGACGCGACATCGCCGCCCTGCGCGGCCTGCAGTTCATCGAGCGCCTTCGTGAACGCGCTGTCGATCTGCTGCGCGCACGTCTCAGCGACGGCCGGCGTCGACTGGTTGTCGCACCAGCGCGCGTCGTTGCGCTCGAGGACGCCCTCGAGCGCATCGCGGTAGCTGCGCCCGCCGAGAGCGCCGCGCCAGGCTGCGGGCCCGCCGACGTCGTCGGCGAACACGCCCTCGGTCAGATGGCGGGCCCAGGCCCAGAAGATCAGCGGCGCCGGCTGGTCGCCGGCCATCGTGCCGTCGAAGGTTGCGAGGCGCGCCTGCGCCGCCGCCGCCATCGGGTGGCTCGACTTCGCCTGCCTGATGAACGGCAGCAGCCGCACCGTCGCAAGCGACAGCTGGTCGGCCTGGATCGCCCGCAGGCTTTGCAGATCGTGTTGAGGCCGCGCGGCCAGCAACTGCTCGATGCGCTGCATCCGGTACGGCACAGCCCACTCGTTGGTCAGGTAGTGCGGATAGTCGGGTGGGTGGATGCGCTGATTGGCGGTTGCGATCCAGCCGCGCGCCGGATCGACCTCGCGCGGCGTCAGCTGCGGCTCGAGGAAGCCGGCCCAGTCGTATTTCGCATCCCAGCCCGGCGACGGGACCTGGCCCTTCAGGTCGTTCTCGAGCTTGCGCAGCGGCACCTTGCCCGCCGCGACCATGCCGACATGGCCGTCGACGTCAGCGACGACCATGTTCTGCATTGGCGCCTGGTAGCGCGCCGATGCGGCGACGAACTCGTCGACAGAGCGCACCCGGGCCAGCGCGAGACCGGCGTCCAGCGTCGTCGAGTCGGCATCGAGCGCGGTCCAGCGCATCGCCAGCGCGAACGCCGGCTTGTCGGCCGGCCCGGTCAGGCCGGCGGCGACACCCGAATCCGAAATCACCGGCCCATGGCGCGTCGAGCGCACGCGCACCGTGACGTCGGCGGTGCCCTTGATCTTGATGATCTCCTCGGCCGTCTCGAACGCAGCCCAGCCGTCCGGCGTCTGGTACTGGCCGGCATCGTCCGGCTTGATGCGTTCGAGGTAGAGGTCCTGGACGTCGGGGCCGGTGTTCGTGAAGCCCCAGGCGACTCTCTCGTTCTGGCCGAGCACGACGAACGGCAGGCCGGGCATCGTCGCGCCGGCCACTTTCAGGCCCGGCGCATCGAGGCGCGCGAAATACCAGAGCGCCGGTGCGCTCAGCTTCAGGTGCGGGTCGTTGGCGAGCAGCGGCTTGCCGGTCGCCGTGTGCGAGCCGTGCACGACCCAGTTGTTGGAGCCGATGCCTTCGATCCCGGACGGCGGCGCCGCGAGCAGTGCCTGCTGGCCGAGCCGTCCGTCGACCCTGAGGCCGCGAAACAGCGCCGCGTAGTCGGCCGTCGCGAGCGGCTGCTCGCCGGGGTACGGCGGCAGCAGCTCGTCGATGCGCGCGACCGGCATCTTCAGCGCGAGGCGCATGCGCAGCAACTCGGTGGACCAGTTGCCGCCGAGGTCCCACGCCATCATGATCGCCCACGCCACGCTGTCCTCCGGCGTCCACGGCGCCGGCTGCAAGCCGAGGACGACGAACTCGGCCGGCCGCTTCTGCGTGCCGCTCTCCAGCAGCGCATTGACCCCGGCGGTGTACGCCACGATCGACGAACGAACCTCGGGGCTCGCCTTCGCCCACTGCGCCGCGGCTGCGCGCCGCACGCCGAGCGCACGCAGGAAGCGATCGGTCTCGAGCGCCGGCGGTCCGAACGCCTCGGCCAGACGCCCCGAGCCGATTCGCCGATGCGTCTCGAGCTGCCACAGGCGATCCTGCGCATGCACGAAGCCGAGCCCGAACATCGCGCCCTCGGCCGATGCGGCATGGATGGTCGGGATGCCGCGGGCATCACGCTCGATCCGGACCTCGGCGCCGAGGCCGGCGACGGCCAAGGTCCCGTCGGTCTGCGGCAGCGTCGCGCGCGCGTACCACCAGACGATGCCCGCGCCGACGCCCAGCAACAGAATCACCACCAGCGCGAACCTGCGGAGCCATTTCATCGTCGCTTCTCCCTGACTGCGCCTCGTTCGGACGCATTTGCCTGCACGGCGTGCGATATGTCCCGAGCCGGCACGCCCGCACCGCTCAAGCACGGGCCGCAGCGGCCGAAGTTAACAATTGGAAACGCCTTCCGCCCCTGCAGCACTCCGCACTTCCCCCCGATGCCGATGTCCGCCTTCTCGAAAAGCCTGTGGAGCGTGCTGACGGCCAGCCCGATCGGCGCCGGCGGCACCGCGTCACTGCTGCAGTCGGCGGCGGTGCCGCAGCGCGACGCCGGCGCCTGGCGGGGCCGCCTGAAGTCCTGGCTCGGCGCGGACGTCGGCGAGTGCTGCGAATCGACCTTGCACAGCCTGAAGCCGTCGACCCGTCGGAAGACCGCGCTGCTCGATGCCCGCACCGCGTTTCGCGCCGCGATCGATGACATCCCGCGCTCGGCCGGCGCGGGGACCACGCTCGAGCACATCCGCGCGTCGCGCTCGCTGCACGCGCTCTGGGAGCTTCGCAACGAGCTCTTCAGCCTGATCTCGTGCCATCACGATCAGGGTGAGGCCGCGCGCCGCATTGCGGCGCTCGATCGCCTCTTCAGCGGGCGGCTGCGTCGCGCCGCATCGAAGAAGGCCGCTCTGCAGGGATCTTGCTGAGTCACGTCTCCAGCGCCTGAGCGGCGCTTTCAAGCGATGGACGGCGCATCGAGCGCCATGCGTCGTCAGCCGGCCGGCTTCGGCTGCATCGGCCCGAGGAAGTCGCCCTTGCCCAGCTCGACGCCGTTGTGGCGCAGCAGCGCATACGTCGTCGTCACATGGAAGAAGAAGTTCGGCAGCACGAAGTTCTTCAGATAGGCCTCGCCTTTCAACGTCATCGAACCGTCGCGGCGCGGCACCACCACATCCTTGTCCTCGGTGCCGTCGATCTGTGCCGCCGGCACCGACTGGATGAAGTCGATCGTCTTGCGAACCCGCGTGCGCAGGTCCGCGAGGCTGGCTTCGTCGTCGGCGAACTTCGGCGCTTCGACCCCGGACAGCCGCGCGACGCCGAACTTGACCGCGTCGCAGGCGATCTGGATCTGGTTCGTGAACGGCAGCATGTCGGGTGCCAGGCGCGAGCCGAGGTACACCGACGGATCGAACTTGCGCGCGGTCGCATGCGCTTCCGCCTTGTCGAGCCAGGTCAGCAGATTGCCGAGCATGCGAGCGAAGATCGGCACGCTCGCCGAATGCATCGAGATGGTCATCGTTGTCTCCCTTGTCGTGAAGGCGCGATGCTACCCGCGACCCCGTCATTTCGCTGGCAGTCGACACGTGTTGCGCACGGCGTGGACATGCGGCGCTGCGCTGCGAACCGACGGGCACGCCGTGCACAATCGACCCGGGCGTGCGAAGCGCCGACCTCCCGATCGCGCCGTGAACATCATCATCCTCGACGACTACCAGGACGCGGTGCGCAAGCTGAAGTGCGCGTCGATCCTCGAACACCTGAACGCCAAGGTCTTCACCAACACCGTGAAGGGCATCGGCCAGCTGTCCGTGCGGCTGCGCGATGCCGAGGTGCTGGTCCTGATCCGCGAGCGCACCCAGTTCCCGCGCCAGCTGCTCGAGAAACTGCCGAAGCTGAAGCTGATCTCGCAGACCGGCCGGGCCGGCAATCACATCGACATGGAAGCCTGTACGCGGCTCGGCATCGCGGTCGCCGAGAGCGCCGGCTCGCCGATCGCGACCGCCGAGCTGACCTGGGCGCTCACGCTGGCCGCGATGCGCCGGCTGCCGCAGTACATCGGCAACCTGAAGCACGGCGCGTGGCAGTCGTCGGGGCTGCGCTCGGCCTCGATGCCGGCCAATTTCGGCCTCGGCATGGTGCTGAAGGAGCGCACGCTCGGCATCTGGGGCTACGGGCGGATCGGCCGGATCGTTGCCGGCTACGGCAAGGCGTTCGGCATGAA
>JBDSAB010000169.1:0-4202 GCA_039922395.1 Caldimonas sp. | reverse complement strand
ATCACGCCGCGCAGCGTCGTCAAGAAGATCCGCGACCTGATCGACGGCGTCTACAGCGAGAAGAGCGCCAAGGACGACCTGAAGCGGGCGAACCAGGCGGCCGCGGTCGAGGCGCTCAGCGAGCGCGATTTGGGCAAGCGCATCAAGCAGCTCGAGCGCGAGATGCTGGAGCACGCCCGCAATCTTGAATTCGAAAAAGCGGCCCGGATCCGCGACCAGCTGACGGCTTTGCGGGAGCAGGCGTTCGGTGCCGCGGTGCCGGACCAGGTGGTCGTTTCGACGTCGACAGAGGCCTCGAAAAGCTGACGTTCGGTCGCATCTGTAGGACAGGATGCCACCGCGAAGTCAGTCGAAGCCACGCCCGAGAAAGACCCCTTTCGCGAGCGGAACTTCGGCCGCCAATGCCGACCGAATTAGTCGGCTTCCGCTATACTCGACTAAATCACTCGGATTAGCGGTGCCTGCGGGGCAACTGCCCATCCTGACGCTTGGCCATATGAGGAGATTTCAATGCGTTTGACCACCAAAGGCCGCTTTGCCGTGACCGCCATGATCGATCTCGCGCTGCGCGAGCACTCCGGTCCCGTGGCGCTGGCCGCCATCAGCGGGCGCCAGCAGATTTCGCTGTCCTACCTTGAGCAATTGTTCGGCAAGTTGCGTCGCCACGAGCTCGTCGAAAGCACCCGGGGGCCGGGCGGCGGCTATTCGCTCGGACGCAAGGCTGAAGAGATCACGGTGGCCGACATCATCGTCGCGGTCGACGAGCCGATCGATGCGACCGGCTGCGCGGGCAAGGAAAACTGCATGGGCGACGACGCCGGCCGCTGCATGACGCACGACCTGTGGGCCAGCCTGAACTCGAAAATGATCGAGTTCCTCGACTCGGTGTCATTGCGCAAGCTCGTCGACGAGCAACTCGCAAAGGGCATCTCGATCGAGGAGCACCCGGTCAAGCGGGCGATCTCGACCCAGCCGGTCGTCAAGCCGATCAAGATCACCGCACCGAACTCGGTGTTTGCGCTCGGCGCTGCCTTCTCGAAGTGAGACTTTTGCCAGCCGCCCGGTGCCAGCGTGCACGGGCTGCCGATTCGCCATGGACATGACCCCGCATTTTCCGATCTACCTGGACTACGGAGCGACGACGCCTGTCGATCAGCGCGTCGTCGACGCGATGATCCCGTGGCTGCGCGAACACTTCGGCAACCCCGCGTCGCGCAGCCATGCGTGGGGCTGGGAGGCGGAAGAAGCGGTCGAGAAAGCGCGCGCCGAGGTGGCTGCACTGATCAATGCCGACCCGCGCGAAATTGTCTGGACGTCCGGCGCGACCGAGTCGGACAACCTCGCGCTGAAGGGCGCGGCGCAGTTCTACAAGACGCGCGGCAAGCACCTGGTGACGGTGAAGACCGAGCACAAGGCGGTGCTCGACACGATGCGCGAGCTCGAACGTCAGGGCTTCGAGGTGACCTACCTCGACGTCCAGGAAGACGGCTTGCTCGACCTCGAGCGGCTGAGGGCGGCGCTGCGTCCCGACACGATTCTTGTCTCGGTGATGTACGTCAACAACGAGATCGGCGTGATCCAGGACATTGCCGCGATCGGCGAGATGTGCCGCGAGCGCAAGATCATCTTCCACGTCGATGCCGCGCAGGCGACGGGCAAGGTCGTGATCGACCTCGCCAAATTGCCGGTCGACCTGATGAGCCTGGCGTCGCACAAGACGTATGGGCCGAAGGGCATCGGCGCACTCTACGTGCGGCGCAAGCCACGCGTGCGGATCGAGGCGCAGATGCATGGCGGCGGTCATGAGCGTGGCATGCGCTCGGGCACCCTGCCGACGCATCAGATCATCGGGATGGGCGAGGCGTTCCGCATCGCCCGCGAAGAGATGGGCACTGAGAGCGAGCGGATCCGCATGCTCCATCGGCGTCTGTTGAGCGGCCTGCAGGATATCGAGCAGACCTTCGTGAACGGCGATCTCGAACGGCGCGTTCCGCACAACCTCAACATGTCGTTCAACTTCGTCGAGGGCGAGTCTCTGATCATGGGGATCAAGGGCATCGCCGTGTCGTCCGGCTCGGCCTGCACGTCGGCGAGCCTCGAGCCGAGCTACGTGCTGCGCGCGCTCGGCCGCAGCGACGAGCTCGCGCATTCGAGCCTGCGCATGACGATCGGTCGCTTCACGACCGAGGAAGAGATCGACTACGTGATCACGACATTGAAGGAGCGGGTCGCGAAGCTGCGCGATCTGTCGCCGTTGTGGGACATGTACAAGGAAGGCATCGACATCAGCACCATCCAGTGGGCCGCGCACTGAGCGCACGGCTCAACAGAATCAGGGAGAGTTGACATGGCATACAGCGAAAAAGTCGTCGAGCACTACGAGAATCCGCGCAACGTCGGTTCGTTCGAGAAGGGCGACGAGACCGTAGGCACCGGCATGGTCGGCGCGCCGGCCTGCGGCGACGTGATGAAGCTGCAGATCAAGGTGAATCCGCAGACCGGGTTGATCGAGGATGCGAAGTTCAAGACCTACGGTTGCGGCTCGGCGATCGCGTCGAGCTCGCTCGTCACCGAGTGGGTCAAGGGCAAATCGCTCGACGAAGCCCTGACCATCAAGAACACGCACATCGCGCAAGAACTGGCGCTGCCGCCGGTCAAGATCCATTGTTCGATCCTGGCCGAGGACGCGATCAAGGCCGCCGTCGACGACTATCGGGCCAAGAAGCCCAGCCCGGCGACCCACTGACCCATGGCCGTTACCCTGACTGAAGCGGCGGCCCGCCACGTGACGCGTTATCTCGGCAAACGCGGCAAGGGCGTCGGCGTGCGCCTCGGCGTCAAGACGACCGGTTGCTCGGGCCTGGCCTACAAGCTCGAGTACGCCGACGAGCTGGCACCCGAGGACATTGTGTTCGAGGGCCATGGCGTCAAGGTGCTGGTCGATCCGAAGAGCCTGCCGTACATCGACGGCACCGAGCTCGATTTCGTGCGCGAGGGGCTGAACGAAGGCTTCAAGTTCCACAACCCGCGCGAGAAGGACCGCTGCGGCTGCGGCGAATCGTTCCGCGTCTGACGCGGTTTTCTTGGACCGAGGCGCGGCTGCTGGCCGCGCCTTGTCGTTTCCAGGCCATTTCGGCTCCTTGCCCCAATGAGACTCGACAGCGACGATTTCGAACTGTTCGCGACGGAGCGCCGGTTCGCGCAGAGCCGTCCGGCTCTCGATGCGCGCTGGAAGGCTCTGCAAAGCGAGGTCCATCCCGACCGCTTTGCCGCCGAAGGCACGGCCGCGAAGCGCGTCGCGTTGCAGTGGGCGATGCGGGTCAACGAGGCCTACGAGCGGCTGAAGGATCCGCTGAAGCGCGCGGCCTACCTGTGCGAACTCCATGGCGCACCGATCGCGGCCGAGGACAACACGGCGATGCCGCCCGGATTCCTGATCCAGCAGCTCGAGTGGCGCGAGGCGCTCGACGAGGCGAGCTCGAAGGCGGAGCTGGAAGCGCTCGCGGCCGAGGTCGCGGGTCATCGGCAGGCTGCTTTGCACCGTCTCGAGACGCTGCTCGACATCGATCGCAACTTTCTGCGTGCGGCACAGGAAGTGCGCGTCCTGATGTTCATCGAACGCTTTGTCCATGACGTCGATCGGCGTCTGGACGCACTGGGACAATAAGCGGATGGCCCTGCTGCAGATCTCCGAACCGGGTGGTGCGCCAGACCCGCACCAGCGCCGCATCGCGGTCGGCATCGACCTCGGCACGACGCACTCGCTGGTGGCGGCGGTGCGCCATGGCGTCGCCGAGTGCCTGCCTGACGACGCCGGCCGCGTCATCCTGCCGTCGGCGGTCCGTTATCTCGCCGGTGGCCGGCGCGAGATCGGTCGCTCAGCGCTGGCCGAGGCGGCGAACGATCCGACCAACACGATCCTGTCGGTGAAGCGGTTGATGGGTCGCGGGCTGGCCGACATCGAGGGGCGCGATCGACTGCCGTATGCCTTCGTCGACGCGCCCGGCATGGTGCAGATCGAGACCGTCGACGGCGTGAAGTCGCCGGTCGAGGTGTCGGCCGAGATCCTCGCCAGGCTGCGTCAGCGCGCCGAGGACACCTTCGACGACGACGTCTTCGGCGCGGTGATCACGGTGCCAGCGTATTTCGACGAAGCGCAGCGCCAGGCCACGAAGGATGCTGCGCGGCTCGCGAACCTGAAC
>JBDSAB010000168.1:0-4268 GCA_039922395.1 Caldimonas sp. | reverse complement strand
GATCGCTGAACGCGCCGCACCCAGGACCACCACATCGCGCTTACTCATGCCTGTCTCCTTGGTTGCCGGCCTGCGGAGCCGGGTGCATGACCGTCCCGCACCCATCCGCCGGCTGGGGCGAACCGATCTTCCCGGATCGTGGGACGCTGGTCGGTGCGGTACACCACGTAGCGCGCAGAACGCGTCGAACTTTGCCTTGGACCCTCAGAGCCCGAACGGCGAGTTGCCGAAGCTAGGCCGTGATTGGCTACAGGCGTGCCGAGGGCCAACCGCTTCCACGAACAGCAGCTCGGGCAGTTGAGCAGCGTCTGCTGGAAATCGATGCCCTGCGAGCGGACCGTGTGACTTGCAAGGCAACGAAATCGCCCCGGAATCTGTCCGAAACCTCGTCAACGCGGTATCCGAACGGTGGATGGGGATGGGTCACTGGGCGTGGAACCGACGTAGCCGTCATCAGTGCCGAGAGTGGCCGACCGATCCGGGCTAAGCGGCTTTCTGCATGTCAATGCGAATGAAGAGCGGGTAGGCGCTACCGATTTGACATGTCGCCATGGTCGTTGCATCCGCCTGCGAGAAGTTCACCGCGGCATAGCGAGCACACAGTCCGTGCAGAGGACATGCGACTCCGAAGCAGGCAGCGACGGCAAACGACCGACTTGTCTGTGCTAGGTTCACCGCTGTTCCCACACGGCCTTAACGTTGCTCTCGCCTTGGCGTTGACGGCCACCTGGTGTGGGTGTCTACGGCAGACTGCACTCAGGGGCCACCAACCGAATGGAGGCGGTGCCGGCAAAGCAGCTATCCAACGGTTGAGGCCCGCCTGTCACTCCCCGGCATCTTCCAGCTTGCAGAACAAGATGTGCAAAACGTCTTGCCGGCTTTTGGCTTTTTCCTTTCTGCGAACCTGATGACTTCTTTGATCAGTCGCTGACGTTGGGTAGGCCGTCGGAACAAACAGTCATCAATTCACTTGGAGCGAAGGTAATTGGCGGTTGGTAGCACAGCGAGCCGAAATGAGACCAAGCCGGCCCAGACTAGCAATGTAGGGCAACCAGCGCAGATCCGGCTGCCAAGAAGGCAACGAACCGAAATGTGGGAAAGGCGAGCGCAAAGCTTTTCTTGACCGGTGAACGCCCGCGCAACGCTTTCGACGCGCCACTTCTGAGAGGTACCAGGTCATTGCTAGCTTCCACTCGCCCTTGCGCGGAACCCGTTCTCAGCGACGCTGTGTGACGAGCTGGCGACGGTGGACGTCACGTTCACGTCCCGACCACCGGAAGAACGGTTGTCGCGACTGCGGCTCGCATGCTCGCAGTCCGTTCGTCACTGAGCTGAATTGGAAGCAACTGTGCCACCTCCGCGCCGCATTGCGTCGAGACGCGGCGCACTCCATAGGAACGGCTTGTTGGGCTGCCGAAGAGCCCTGCCGCACCTCTTCTTAAGTACGATTGGCCAGGCGCCGATTCTTTGGCGCATTTGACGGCAGACCTTCTCCCCTAAGCGCCCGTTTGTCGGTCTATTGAACTCTTGGATTTGCCCCGATGGACGCGTCCAAGCCTGATTAGCCAGTCGAATCTTTCTGAATCCACCGCCAAGTTATGCAGCACCTGACGCGGTTATGCGCCACAAGGAACGCCTGCATCACCTCGGGCGTCGCGATCCGCAGCGCTGCGCCTCAGAATGAGACTCATCATGTCAACTCCCGCAAAAAACACCCGCGCGACCGTCATTCCGTGTCTGCGGTATCGCGATGCGCCGAAAGCCATCGAGTGGCTCTGTTCCGTCTTCGGGTTTGAGCGACAACTCGTCGTGCCGAACGAAGATGGAACAATTGCCCACGCACAACTCTCCTTCGGGAACGGCATGGTCATGCTGGGCTCGGTTTCAAAAGTAGAGAATGAGTTCGGTCGTCTCACCAAGCAACCCGATGAAGTTGGGGGCATGGAAACGCAAAGCCCGTATCTCATAGTCACAGATGCCGACTCGGTGTACCGCCGAGCACAGGCCGCAGGTGCAAAGATCGAGATTGAAATCAAAGACGAAGACTACGGAGGTCGCGGCTTCAGCTGTCGAGACCTGGAGGGTCACTTGTGGAATGTTGGAACATACGACCCGTGGTGACGCCCAACCCTCTCCATGAACCCATGCGTTAAGTCATTGATTTAGGTGGGTTGTGGTCATTGAGGCAAGGGGACGAGTTGGCGGCCAAGTTGGCTTGCCAGACGCTGCAGGGCGAGTTGTTTCGTGCGCAGGACGCGCGCCTCGTAGTCGGCCAGACCGCGCTCGACGAAGTCGAAGCCCTTGACCATGACGCGCCAGAACATGATGGCGAGCTTGCGAGCGAGGGCCTTGGTCGCGAGCAATCCGCCGCGGCGTGCGGCCATGCGGCGATAGAAGCCGCCGAGGGCGATGTCCTTGCTGCGCACGAGACTGCGCGCCATCAGACAGAAGATTTGTCCGGCGCGATTGCGAGTGCGCTTGGCGCGCCCCTTACGTTTACCGCTGTCGTGACTTCCGGGGGCTAGCCCCGTCCACGAAGTGAAGTGTTTCTCGCTCGGCCACTTGGTCAGATCGGTGCCGACCTCGCCGACGAGTTGCAGGACGCCGTAGTGGGTGTGGGCGGGAAGTTGCGTGAGGTCGCGACCGCCGCACATCTGCGTGAGCATCTCGCGCAAGTTGTCGATCTGCGGAGCGTTGACGCCGGCGCGCTTGGCTTTGGCTTTGTGGCTCGTGTTGGCATCGTCGCCTGGTGGCGGAAGTAGCACCTCGATCTGGCGATCGCATTCGGCAACCAAGCCTTGGTAGTGCTCCCAGCTTTGCAGCGCCTGGCGAAGCGCAAAGACGTGCTCTGCAGCCCACGTGCCGCGCAGCGACTCCTTCACGCGCTCGGCCTTGCTGCGCTGGATCTGCTTGTCGCACAGCGCCAGCAGCCGATCGGGGCTGCGCTCGCCGAAAACGATGGCGCGCACGACAGCTAGACCGCTGGCGCCGGCCAGCGAGCTGATGACGTCGTGCAGCTTGACGTTCATGCGTTCGAGCGCCTTTTGCATGTGCTGCACGTGACTAGCGGCCGCCGCGATGTGATCGGCACGCAGCCGAAGGTAGTCCTGCAGCCTGCGGATGTCGGCGCTGGGCACGAAGCCCGCGCGCAGCAGACCGTGGGCGTGCAGCGTAGCACCCCACTGGCTGTCTTGCATGTCGGTCTTGCGACCCGGCAGATTGCGCGTCTGCCGGCCGTTGACCATACAGACTTGCATGCCTGCGTCCTCCAGCGCCGAGTACAGCGGCAGCCAGTACACGCCCGTGGCTTCCATCGCCACCGAGCGTACGCCCTCGGACTTCAGCCAATCACGCAGCGCGTGCAGCTGCGAAGTGACAGTGCCAAAGACCCGCGGCTCGCCGCCGGCGATGGACACGTGCATGTGCTCGCTGCCCACGTCGATAAAGGTGGCCCGCTCGTCCAGCACGGGTAAGTCGCGCATTGATCTCCTCCTGCTCGAGTTGCACAAGAACGCGTGCTCGTCGGCGGCCCGGTGGCGTCACAGGCAAAACAAATCTCTCCAACGGGAAGCAAAAGCTCGCCAAAATGTGCGTCTGATCGCCACCAGAGCCAGTCTTCCATGCGGGCAGTTGAACGCACCAGAGGGTTAGTCAGCTACGCTGCCGCAGACAAGCTCGCGAGTCGCAACATTAGCCGGTTCATGGTCCGTGTGCGGGTCCGCTCGGAACAGCAGGCTTCCATCGAGCGGACGTTTCGAAGGCCGCAAATGTACTGGGCCGATAGCGACGCGGGTTAATCATGAACCGCCGGTTTGAGCGCGACGATGTGATCGGGTACCCTAGTTGACGCCCGCCGGGTCGAGTCGCATTGGAGGCATACGGCAGTGCGCACTGGTGGGCGAAGTCTGCAAGGAAACTCGCCCACTACCCGCGCTTGCAGATGATTCATGCCGCAAGGACACGCGGCTCGCGGCGCCCGGCTTACCGACCGCAGCCCTGAGGCGCACGTTCGCACCAACGGCTGGGTCAGTGACCGCCCCCGTGATAGCGATACAGCCCACTTGCCTAACTTCGCGTAGAGGCGCCAAGATTCACTCGTCCTGCGGCACGTTGCGCGTCGGGCCAACGTAACGCCCCCGCGGGCGGATCACCTGTGGTTCGGCAGTTGTTCCATGCTGTGGGCCAGCAGCCCGACACTTCGCGCCGTTGCGAACAGGCCAAATGCTGCATCGGCCGGCAGTCGATGGTGTTCGCCATTACCCGCAGAT
>JBDSAB010000167.1:0-5337 GCA_039922395.1 Caldimonas sp. | reverse complement strand
TCTGCGCTCGCGTCACGCCGACCGCCCCGAACGACAGCACGGCCAGGGTCATGATCGCGCGTCGGGCATGGCGGCGCGCTGTGTGCCGCGGCTTGTGCCGGGCGCGCTGCTTGAACGAGTGATGAAGCTTCTGCATAGGAACTCCCAGTCGCCCGGAACTGCGCAAACCTCGGCCGTTGTCCAGATTCGCGAAGCTCCGACTGCAGGGGGCAGTTGCCATACCGGCAGGCGATCGATGGCCTCCATTTTCCCAGAACGGTCACGGCCGTGCCTCGCAAAGGCCCCCCGTCAAGCCAAGGAAATCGGGCGTTCGGTCAGAACTTGCCGTGATCGAGATAGGCCTGGCGCGGATCGACCCCGGACAGAATCGCGGCGCGGACCTTGTCCTCGGTCGCCATCGCCGCGGTCGCCGCATCGATGACGCTGGCCGCGATCGCACCCGGGATCACGACGATGCCATCGCAGTCGGCAAGCACATGGTCGCCGGTCCGCACCACGACCTGGCCGAAGCTGATCGCCTCGTCGTACGCGACCGGGACCCAGGCGCCGACGATGTCGCGCGGGGTCGCCTTGTCGCAGAAGACCGGAAAGCCGATGCGACGGATGAATGCGGTGTCGCGGCAGCCGCCGTCGACGATGTAGCCTCGCACGCCACGGAATTGCAAAGTCTCGGCCGACAGCTCGCCCATCAGCGCGCGCTCGGCGTCATGGCCCTGCACCATCACGACGTGCCCGGCCGGCGCGCGGGCCAGGAGCTCGGTCCAGCGGAGCAGCGTCTCGTGGGCCGAGATGGTCGCATCGGGCTGACCGCGCACCGTGAAGACCGGACCCGCGGCGACCATGCCGACATCGAGCGGCACGATCGACGGCGGCAGGATGCAATCGGTGTGACCGAGCCCGCGCATCACGTCGTAGATGACGCCGGTGTAGCAGCGCGCCAGCCGCGCCGCCAGATCATCGCCGTCGTTGTCGTTCGCTGCCATCGTCGTCCTCCTCGATCGACTGTAGCGCGGCACGCGGCATCATCGACGGGATGCCGACACCGACCCTCGACGACCTGCGCCGCTACGCGGTCGCCCGCACCCTCGGACCGCCGACCACGCTGGCGCGCGCGATCGCGCGGTTCGGCTTCGTGCAGGCCGACCCGATCCGCGCACCGGCGCGCGCGCAGGACCTGACCTTGCGACATCGGGTCGCCGGCTACGTGGCCGGCGACCTCGAACGCCGCTATGCGCGCCTCGACGTGCACGAAGACTTCTTCGTCAACTACGGCTTCATGAGCGGACCGCACTGGGCGCTGATGCACCCGCGGCGCCAGTTCGCGCCGTGGGACGCGGCGACCCGACGGCGCGCCAGCGCGGTGCTCGCGTTCGTGGCCGAGCGCGGCCGCGCGCACCCGCGCGAGGTCGACGCGCACTTCGCGCACGGCAGCGTCACCAATTACTGGGGCGGCTCGTCGAACGCGACCACCCACCTGCTCGACGGCATGCACTACCGGGGCTTGCTGCGCGTGGTCCGGCGCGACAACGGCATCCGCGTGTACGCGCCGCATGTCCATGTTGCGCAGACCCGCCATCTGGCGGCGCGGCGAGCCCGCATCGATGCGCTTATCGATGTCATCGTCCGCAAGTACGCGCCGCTGCCGGCGCTCACGCTGTCGACCTTGATCCGCCGCCTGCGTTATGCCGTGCCGCAGCACCGCGAGGAACTCGGCGAAGCGGTCGAGCGTGCCAAGGCGCGCCTCGGGCATGCACGCGTCGACGGCCGCGACTGGTACTGGCCGGCCGACGAGGATCCGCGCGCCGCCGAACACGAAGCGCGCGCTGCGGTGCGGCTGCTCGCGCCGTTCGATCCGATCGCCTGGGACCGCCTTCGCTTCGAGCTGCTCTGGGACTGGGCCTACCGCTTCGAGGCGTACACGCCGGCACCGAAGCGCAAGCTCGGCTACTACGCGCTGCCGCTGATCTGGCGCGACCGCGCGATCGGCTGGGCGAATGTGGCGGTCGAGGGCGGCCGGCTGCGTCCGGTCTTCGGGTATGTCGACCGCAAGCCAGCGAGCGACCCGCTGTTCAAGCGCGCGCTCGAGGCGGAGCTCGACGCCATGCGCCGGTTTCTCGCGCTCTGACCCGACAACGGAACTCATCGAACGACGCGCGATCGTTCGCGGCTTGCGTCAAGCGGCAACAACGAGCGGCTCTTGGCGCCAGCCGATCAACGAGCCGGCGGCGAGCACGGCAGCGGACACGACGAACCCGCGCACCAGGCCGCCAGAACCGTCGGCGACCCAGCCGACGAGGCTCGGACCGACGATCTGCCCCGCCGCGAACACGATCGTGAAGGCGCCGATGCCGCCGGCCCAAGCGGCAGGCGGCAGGTTGTGCCGCACGAGCGAGGTGGTGGAGGCGACGACCGAAAGGAAAACGCTGCCAAACAGCGCCCCTGACGCAAAGACAGCGAGCGGATGCGGGCTGATCACCGGTAACGCCGTCGCGATCGCAAGCAGCGCATTCAACAACGCGAACGCGCCGCCGCCGCGGCTGCGTTGCAGCAGGCCCGCCCACAGCCACGACGATGCGATCACGCCGACGCCGAGCACGACATAGAAACCGGTGATCGCAGCCGCGGCCATGCGCTGTTCGCGCAGCAGCGTGATCACGAAGGTCATGTAGCCGATATAGCCGATGCCGAACATGAAGTAGCCGGCGAGGCCCGGTGCGAACGGAGCCCAGCGAAACCGGAGCGGCGCCGCCGAGGCGGCCGGCGATGCCGCGAGGTGCAGCGTGGGCGCCTGCAGCGCCAATGTCGCGAGCAGGGCGACCGCGCCGAGCGCGATCCAAGCGGCTTGCCAGGCGTGCGGCACCGGCCGGGCGGCGAGCGGCTCGACGAGCAGCGCCGAAACGATGATGCCGAGACCGGTGCCGCCGTAGTAGATGCCGAGGACGAGTCCGGCCGACCGCGGGCCGCGCGCCGCGGCGTTGCCGCCGGGTGCCGGACGGCTGGCCAGGCGCGCGGCCAGCACGCCGCCTGCAACGAATGCCGCCGCGCTCGCGATGCCGGTCAGGAGGCGCAGCGCGAACAGCGCAGCCTCGCCGGTCACGGCGCCGTGGAGCGCGAGCAGGAGCGCGGCGGATGCGCTGCCGGCGAGCAGGACCCGGCGCACGTCGACGCGCGCCAGGATGCGCGGCAACGCCAGCGCACCGAGCAGGTAGCCGGCCGCATTGACGGTGTTCATCGCGCCGGAAGTCAGGTAGCTCCAGCCGAGGTCGCCGCGCATCGGCGGCAGCAGCAGCGCGTACGAGAAGCGCGCCAGACCGAGCGACACCGCGGCGCCCAGCGCGAGCGCGGCGGCGACGAGCAAGGTCGACGGCGCGCTTCGCGCCTCGTTCATCAGCGCCGGGCCTGGATCAGGCGGTTCGCGACCTCGGCAAAGCCGGCGCCGCGCTCGCCCTCGGTCAAGTAGGCCGGCCAGACCGTCAGGCTGTCGGCGAAGTGCAGCAGGTTGGCAACACCGATGCTGAGCGGGAAGTGGCCGAACATCTGCTGGTCGTTGGTCGAATCGCCGACATAGACCCAGTGCGCGGTCTCGGCATCGAGCACGCGGCCGAGGCGGCGGCCGACGATCCAGCGCGCGCCGCTCAGTTTGTCGTGCTCGCCGTACCAGCCGTTGATGTGGATCGAGCTGACGGTCGCATTCATGCCTTCGGCCCGCATCACCTCGACGACCTGCGCGATCCGGTCCGGGTCGAGGCGAGCGAACTCGCTGTGATCGATCGCGATGTCGGTGACACGGCCCGCGCTGTCGCGCGCCAAGGTGCTGCCGGGCACCTCGCGCAGCACGCGCTCGGCGGCGGCCTTGAGCCGTCCGGCATTGGTCGTGCGCGTCGACTCGTCCTGCGCGTATTCGGTGATGAGCTTGCCGTTGTCGGTGAACAGCGCAACCGCGCCGTTCTCCGCGACGATCGCCTCGAGCGGCCAGGTCTCTGCGAAGTCGCGACTCCAGCCCATCGGCCGACCGGTGACTGCAATCACCGGCACGCCGGCCGACCGCAGGTCGTGCAGCGCAGCGAGCGCCTCGGGTTCGATCCCGCCTTCGCGCGTCAGCGTGTCGTCGATGTCGGTCAGGAGCCCGCGCACGTGGCGGGCCGCGGCACCCGGCAGGCTGCTCAGCGGGGCGGGTCGCGACGCGCTCATTGCGTCAAGTCTTGCACAAGGCCCCGCTGGACCGAGGCCCTTCGCGCTGGCTACAATTCAGTCCAGTTTCGAGGAGCGTTGCAAGGCCGCACCCGGTCCCAGGCTCGAAACTCTTCATTGCAACCGCGCTCACCCGACGCAGCCCGTGGGTGAGAGTTCTGAATCTCATCGGCGTGCTATGGCGGGTCCTTGTGTGACTTCGGAGCCCGAGATGAACGCTGTCCTGAAACCTTCCGCCTCGCCGCAGTCGGCGAACCCCGCCGACCACGCCATTGCCGATGCCACCCTTGCCGCCTGGGGCCGCAGGGAGATCCGAATCGCCGAGACCGAGATGCCCGGCCTGATGTCGATCCGCGAGGAATTCGCGAAGACCCAGCCGCTCAAGGGCGCGCGCATCACCGGCTCGCTGCACATGACGATCCAGACCGCGGTGCTGGTCGAGACCCTGCAGGCGCTCGGCGCCCAGGTGCGCTGGGCCTCGTGCAATATCTTCTCGACGCAGGACCACGCCGCCGCCGCGCTGGCGGCCAACGGCTTCGGCGGCGTCGGCACGCCGGTCTTCGCCTACAAGGGCGAGTCGCTCGCCGACTACTGGGACTACACGCACCGGATCTTCGAGTTCGGTCCGAAGGGCGCGAAGGGCGAAGGCCCGAACATGATCCTCGACGACGGCGGCGACGCGACCTTGCTGATGCACCTCGGCAAGCTTGCCGAGAAGGATCAGTCGCTGCTCGCCCATCCCGGCAGCGAGGAGGAGACCTGCCTGTTCGCGGCAATCAAGGCCAAGCTCGCGACCGATGCGAACTGGTACTCCCGCAAGAGCGCCGAGATCCTTGGCGTGACCGAAGAGACAACGACCGGCGTGCACCGCCTGAACGAGATGTCGGCGGCCGGCACCTTGCTGTTCCGCGCGATCAACGTGAACGACTCGGTCACCAAGTCGAAGTTCGACAACCTGTACGGCTGCCGCGAGTCGCTGGTCGACGGCATCAAGCGCGCGACCGACGTGATGATCGCGGGCAAGGTCGCTTGCGTGGCCGGCTACGGCGACGTGGGCAAGGGCTCTGCGCAAGCGCTGCGCGCGCTGTCGGCGCAAGTCTGGGTGACCGAGATCGACCCGATCAACGCGCTGCAGGCCGCGATGGA
>JBDSAB010000166.1:0-5237 GCA_039922395.1 Caldimonas sp. | reverse complement strand
GTCGCATCGAAGGTGTACCAGCGGCCGTCGATCCAGGCCTCGAACCACGCGTGCAGATCCATCGGCTCGAGCCCGTGCAGGTAGCCGACCACCATGCGCGCCGGAATCTTCAGGCTGCGCACCAGCGCGATCCCGACGTGCGCGAAGTCGCGGCAGACGCCCGAGCCGCCGGCCAGCGTGCCGGTCGCGTCGGTGCTGGCGTCGCTCGCGCCGTGGCGGTACTCGATGTGCTGCTGGATCCATGCGCGGATCGCCTCGACCTGGGGATAGCCGGGCGCTGCCGCGCCGGCAATTTCGAGCGCGCGCGATTCAAGGGTGTCGGACGGGCAATACCGACTCGGCAGCAAAAACTGCAACACGTCGTCGGGTAACTGGTCGACCGCCGATTGCGACGCCGCCGGCGCAACCGCGAGCGTGTCTTCCGTCTCGACCACCGCCTCGACCCGGATCCGCATGTCGCCGGCCGGCACGACCATCCGCTGGCAAAGATTGCCGTAGCTGTCGACGTACTCGGTCGTCGGCACCCACGGATCGAAGACATAGGTTTCGCTCGACAGCCACTGCGCCAGGCCGCTGCGCGGCCGCAGCATCGCAACGATGGGACAGCGGGAGTCGGCCCGGACCGTGATGTCGCAACCGACGCTGAGTTTCATGGCACCTCCGCGCTTCCTTGTGCAATTCCCGCGCCACAGATCAGTGCAATCGCGTCGGGCGTGCCCCACATCACGCGATGGCGGCGATTCAGGGCTTGCGCGACGTCAAACAGTCGACGTATCATTTTGTTACAGCGTCATAAGGGGATCGCGATGTCGGCTTGGATGTGGGGTATCGGGCTGCTGCTGATGGGCGTGGCCATCGGAAGCTCCGCCAAGCGGGTGGCCGAAGATTTCCAGAACGTCTTGCGCGTGATGCGCAAATCGTCGGCGCCTTTTCTCACGCCCTGAACTGACGCCCCGAACCGATGCCATCGGGCTCGATCTTTCACGTCCCGCGGTTTCGTCCGGGACGACCATGACGGCGCTGGGCGAATGGATGCGCCGGGCCGGCACGTGGATTGGCGACTCGTTTCGGCGCGAGTCGCCGGGATCCGTGGCCGGATCATCCGTGACCTCGACGGAATCGCTTCGGCAATTGCTGCTCTTCGGCGATGCGTCCGCGGCGGACGGGCCGTCGCTGCCTTTCCTCGACACCGCACCGTTGACGCACCACGTCGACGACGATCGGTAGGCGCCTGACTGCGGCCAGGGAGATTCGCATGGACCACGCGCACTCGCATTGGCTTCGACGCATGTGGGACGTCACTCAGCGGGTCCCGCGCCTGATCGCGTCGTCGCGACGCCCGTCGCGCCAGGTCAGCGAGGCCAGCGTGCCTCGCCGTGTCGTCGCCAACGCAAGCCTGCGCGACGACTTCGAGGAAACCAGACCGCTGGTGTTCCCGCTCCACTGACGCCCGTCTTGCGCGCCACCGGCCGCTGCGCGGTCGTGCCTTGACAGTCGTTGCTTCTCGCCTCCGGCCATCCGGTCCGCTCAGCGCTCGGCGATGTAATGCTGCATCGTCACCGTCGCGCCCGGTTCGAGGAACGTGCGCACGCGCGCTTCGAGCTCCTGGTCCGCGAGCGTCGCACGGGCGCGCTGGTGCAGGTAGTCGGCCCACGACGTGACAATGAAGCGCTCGACATAGCGCGACGGCTCGGCGAGGTCGCGGTACAGGCGCCAGAACGTCGCGCCGTCGCGCCGCCTCGGGGCGCGCAGGAGGCTGGCGGCCTCGAGGAACGGCGCCGTCTCGTCGGTGCGAATGCGGTAGGCGATCTCGACCGCCACCGGCCCGGCTTCCGGTGCCGGCTCGTCGGCGATCGCGAAGTCTTCCCACATGGTGACGACCGGCGTGACGTCGGAAGCCTCGCCCATGCGCAACGGGAACCAGCGCGCCAGGAACGTGCACGCGATCATCAGCGCGGCGGCAAGACAGAGCGCGACCGTCAGCCCGAACAGGCCTGAGAGCGCGCCCCACAGCGCGGAACCGAGCGCGAACGAGCCGAGCGCGCAGAGGACGTGCAGCGCCACCGCGCGCGCCCGCACCCATGGCGGGGCGCTGGTCTGGGTCGCGGTGTTGAACGTCGACATCACCGCCATCCAGGACGCGCCGGCCATCATCAGCGCGAGGTACACGACGATCGGCCAGCGCACGAACGCCGCGATCAGCATCGCGGCCGCGAACGCGATGCAGCCGCTGCGCACCAGGTTCTCGAGCCCCAGGCGCGCGCGGATGCGGCCGAGCACGAGGCCGGCGCCGACCGCCCCGGCGCCGAGACAGCCGGTCAGGATGCCGACGCCGGTCGCACCGAGGCCGAGCTGGCGCTGGCCGATCACCGGCAGCAGGGCCCAGAGTGCCGAGCCGGCACTGCTGTAGGCGACCGTGCGGACGAGCTGGGCGAGCACGGCCTCCGAGTGGCGCGCGAAACGCAAGGCGCTCAGCATGCCACCCCACAAGCGTTCGGCGGGAAGTCGCGACGGCGGATGCGGGCGCGGCGGCCAGCGCCGGATCGTCTGGGCCATCAGCAAGGTGCAGGCGACGCAGAGCACGAAGTTCCAGACCCCGCCGATCGCAAACACGAGGCCGGCGACCACCGGGCCGACGGCGCGCGCCGCGTTGTAGGCAATGCTCATCGCAGTGATCGCCGCCGGCAGCTCTTCGCGCGGAACCACGTCGGCGATCGTCGAGTTGTAGGCCGGCGAGAGCAGCGCGGTGCAGCAGCCGGCGATGAAGATGAAGAACATCAGCGCGCCGGGGCCGGCCCAGCCCGCGAACAGCAGGGCCGCCAGGATCGCGCCGGCCGCGGCCTGCGTCAGCAGCGCAGCCAGGATCAGGCGGCGCCGGTCGGTGGTGTCGGCGAGCACGCCGGCCGGCAGCGAGAGCAGGAACATCGGCAGGAACACCGCGGTCTGCACCGCGGCGGCGAGGAAGTCCGAGCCGGTCAGCTCGATCATCATCCAGGCCGCGGCCATCACCTGCATCGCGTTGCCGATGAAGTAGACGCCGCCGCTGCGCCAGAGCGCGCGAAACTGTCGGTGGCGCAGCGTGCTCCAGATCGCCGGTGTCGAGGTCATCGGCGTCGGATTGTCCGCCCGGCGATCTCAGGCCTCCGGCAGCCAGGCCAGCGCGCGGTCGGTTCCGCGCGCACCGCCGGCCTTCTTGGGATCGGCCGCAAACAGCGCCGCCGCCAGCGCGCGCTCGCGCGCGCCGACCCACTCGATGAATTCGTCGGCACCCTGCATTGCGCGGAACGTGTCGAAGCCCTCTTCGAGCAGATGCTGCAGATCGGACAAGCCGGCCGCGAGCGCCGGTCCGCGCATCAGGTGCAGGCCGGTGCGGAACAGCGGCTGGCGCGTGAACCGATCGAGGCGGTCGGCGATCGCGAGGGTCAGTGCGACCTGGCGTTCGCGGTCCTGCGGACGTCCGACCTGTTGCCAGGCCCGGATGTAGCCGGCACGCGTGACCGACGCCGATTCGAGCTCGAGCCCCATCGTGGTGTCGAGCGTCTCGGACAGCGCGTGCAGTTCGGAGAGGGTTGCGACCGTCGCTGCGATCTCCTCCGGAAAGAGCTGCGCGACCGTCGGTGCGACGGCCGCGAACTGCGCATCGCGCGAGGCGAAGTCGCTCGGTCCATACAGCTCGGCGAGGAAGTAGCGCGCGGCCGGCCCGTAGCGGTCGCTCGCGAGGAGGTCGGCGTAGGTCAGCGCGAAGCGGCGCTGCTGGTAGGTCTTCAGCGCGCCGACCTTCTCGTTCAGCGCCGGGCTCGCGGCGCGGCGCCGCCGTTCGGCGTCGACGACCTGCAGGTGCGCGAGGAGGGTGGCAGCTTGCATCAAGGAGACGAGGAGGGCGGGGCGGGCAAATGTTCGTCGGACGACGGGAGGAAGGGGTCGACTATGCCAGTGGCGTGTCGAGAGCTGGCATGGCGCGGCTTGGTCGGGCCGACGCGGCGGCCGTCGGCGCCGCGCCGCCGATCGTGGTCGAATACATGGCGCAGCCGGCGGTCGTGGAGTCGGCGCGCAGATCGGATGTCGAACCGGAGAACCCAGGTGACAGCTCGTTGGCTCGTGATCGGCGCCTTGCTGGCGACGCTCGTCGCACCCATCGCGAGCGCGGCGCCGCTGACGCGCGCGCAGGCGCTGGTTGCGCTCGTGCAGTCGGACGCCGAGGTCCGCTCGGCGGCCGTCGAGCGGCTCGGCGACGTCGGCCGGATGGCCGATGCGCCTCGGGTCATCGAGCGGCTTGGCGATGTCGACCCGAGAGTTCGCGTCGCCGCGGCGGCGGCGGTCTGGCGCATCTGGGGGCGCTCCGGCGATCCGGTCGTCGACCGCTTGTTCGCGCGCGGTGTGGAGCAGATGGAATCGGCTGCGTTCGCCGACGCGCTCGCCACCTTCGACGAGATCGTGCGGCGCAAGCCGGCGTTCGCAGAAGGGTGGAACAAGCGGGCCACGGTCTACTTCCTGATCGGCCGGTTCGACGCATCGCTGCACGATTGCGACGAGGTCTTCAAGCGCAACCCGCAGCACTTCGGCGCGCTCGCCGGCGCCGGGCAGATCCACCTGCGGCTCGGCGACACCCGACGGGCGCTCGATTTCTTCCGGCGCGCCGTCGACGTCAACCCGAACCTCGAAGGGCCGGCGCAGATGATCCCGATCCTCGAGGAGCAGCTCGAGGCCGACGAGCGCCGCCGCACCTGAGCGATCGGCCGCCGGCGCTGCGACGCGGATCGGGCTTGGCCGCTCTCCTCGACGCCGGCACCGCCGAGGTCAAACGCTCGAAGAATTTTCTGGAACACCGATGTTCGACCACCTTCGCCATCCCCTCGTCGCTGCCGTCGTCGGCGGCCTCGGCACGTCGAACGCGCAGTCGCCTGCCGGCCCCGATCCGGCACCCAGGCCTTCAATCGCCTGCACCGCGACAAGTCCGGCAGCGGACGCTGCCGAGAGCCCGACGTTGCGCCTGCAGCGCCTGCTCGACGAGGACCTGCGCGATGTCTTCCGCCGCTCGCCGCTGCAGGCCACCGTGCGCGGCGTTCCCGGCTACAACGACCTGCTGCCCGACGTCTCGCTGGCCGGGCGCGAGCGCGAGCGCGAGTACGAGCGCTGCATGGCCGCCGCCGTGCAGGCCATCGACCCGGCGACCTTGAAACCGCAGGACCGGATCTCGCTCGAGCTGCTGCGCGACAAGTTCGAGACCGCCGTCGAGC
>JBDSAB010000165.1:0-6397 GCA_039922395.1 Caldimonas sp. | reverse complement strand
CCGCGCGCGTTTTCGATGTCGAATGCGTCAGCGGGTGGAGCGGGAACGATGCGATCCGGTTCGGCGGGAACGATTGCAGACCGACATCGGTCGCGGCATGGCCGGGTGCCACCGCGCGTGAGCCTCGGGCGACGCCTGCTCGCCGCCGCGGCGATCGCGCTGATGACGCTGCTCGCCGCGGTCTTCTCGACGCTCGTCGATGCCAGCAGCCCCGACAAGCCGACGGTCGAGTTCCGCGCCGCCGAGCGCACCCTTCCGGACGGCAGCGTGGCGCGCGCGCCGCTGCCCGACCTGCACCGCTTCGGCCAAGCAGCCGAGGCGCCGCAGCAGGTGCGCTATCGGATGGCGGCCGATCTCGGCGCCACCAAGCCGCATGCGCAGGCGCTGTACTTTCCGGGACTGCGTGCGCCGGCCCACGTCTCGATCAACGGCCATGTGGTGCAGGACGAGCTGCGCCACCTCGACCGGCCGGCGCCGCGCAGCATCGACGCGATCCGCCTGATCCGCATCCCGGACGAGTACCTGCGCGCCGGCAGCAACGAGATCGAGCTGATCGTCGGCGGTCGCACCGGCGTCGACATCTCGCGCGTGTGGCTTGGACCGACCCAGATTCTCTCGGAGATGCACCAGCGCAAGATCATGCTCGGCGTGATCGGCCCGATGCTGGTCGCGATGACGGTCGGCTGCCTGGCGCTGTTCGTGCTCGTGCTGTGGCTGCGCCGGCGCTCCGAGCCGATGTACGGCTACTTCGGGACTGCGGCGCTCGCCTGGGCTGCGCACACCGCGTGGACGGTGCTGCCGACGCCATTGCTCGCACCGCTCCACCGCGGCATCTGGTGGACCACGCTGTACACGTTCTTCGTCGCGATGCTGGTGATCTTCTGCGTCCGCTTCACCGGTTGGCACTGGCCGCGCTTCAACCGCACGCTGTGGGCCGTGGCGCTGCTGTCGCCCGTCGTGCTGTACGCAGCGGCGGCGGCCGGCGTGGTCGACAACGCCTACATCGTCTGGCGCTTCGGTCTGGTCCTGATCGCCTCGATCGGCCTTGCCGCGGTGGCGCGCTACGCCTGCCGCAAGCGCAACGTCGACAGCGTGCTGCTGACCGCGGCCGGCCTCGCCTCGGTTGCGTTCGGGCTGCGCGACTGGCTGACCGACTTCGGCGACGACAACAACCCGGCCTTCCTGACGCCGTATGCCGGCCTGCTGTTCCTGCTGCTGGTCGGCTGGATCCTGATCGACCGCTTCGTCGTCGCGACCCGCGAGCTCGAGGTGCTCAACACCGACCTCGAAGGCCGCGTCGCGGCGAAGAGCGAGGAGCTGGTCGCCGCGATGGAAGCGATGCGCGACGCGCGCGACACCGCCGAAGCGGCGAACCGCGCGAAGTCGACCTTCCTCGCGGCCGCAAGCCACGACCTGCGCCAGCCGCTGCATGCGCTCGGCCTCTATCTCGCTGCCCTCGAGACCGAGCAGCTGACCGCGAAGCAGAAGGCACTGGCGCTGCGCATGAGTGCTTCGGTCGATGCGATGGATTCGATGTTCAGCACGCTGCTCGACATCTCGCGCATGGATGCCGGCGCGGTGACGGCACGGCAGGAGCCGTTCGAGCTGGTGCCGCTGATGCATCGCCTGGTGGAGGAGTTCGCGCCGCACGCCCACGAGAAGCGCTTGCGCCTGCGCCTGCACGTCGGCCGCCATCTGCCGGGCTGGCGCGCGCACGGCGACCCGATGCTGCTCGAGCGCGTGCTGCGCAACTTGATCGGCAATGCGCTGAAGTACACGCCGAGCGGCGGCGTCCTGATCGCGCTGCGCCTGCGCGGCACCGCAAGCCGGCATTGGCTGATCGACGTCTTCGACACCGGGATCGGCATCGCCGCGGGCGAACAGCAGCGCGTCTTCGAGGAGTTCTACCAAGTCGGCAACGCCGAACGCGACCGCTCGAACGGCCTCGGCCTCGGACTCGCGATCGTGCGCCGCCTTGCCGACCTGATGCAGGTTTCGGTGCGGCTGACCTCGGTGCCGAACCGCGGCTCGCGTTTCAGCCTCGAGGTCCCCGCAACGAGGACGGCGGTGCTGCAGCATGCCGAGCCGCGCCGGCCGGGCTCGCTCGCCGGCATCGTCGTCGCGGTGCTCGAGGACGACTGCGAGGTACGCCACAGCATGCAGACCTTGCTCGCCCATTGGGGCTGCGTGACCTGCGACGGCGCCGATGCCGACGAGGTCGCCGAGCGGGTGCGCGACATCGGCCTGCGCGCGCCGCATGCGATCGTCGCCGACTACCGGCTGCATCCGCAGCGCACCGGCCTCGACGAGGTTGCGTCGCTGCATCGGCTCTGGGGTGCCGGCGTCCCGGCTCTCCTCGTCACCGGCGACTCGGCGCCGCACGCGATCGCGGCGCTGCACGCGAGCGGCCACGACTGGCTGTCGAAGCCGGTGCCGGCGGCGCGCCTGCGCAGCTGGCTGCAGGCGGTCGCGCTGCTGCCGCAGACGGCCGAAGCGGAGGTCTGAGCCGATGAAGATCCTGGTTGCCGACGATCACCCGCTGGTCCGCGATGCGCTCGCGCGCACGGTCGCTTCGCTCGATGCCGACGTCCGGGTCTACGAAGCCGCCGATTTCTCGGCGCTGCGCAGCCTCGCCGGCGAACACGACCTCGACCTCGCCCTGGTCGACCTCAACATGCCTGGCATGCAGGGCATCAGCGGGCTGCGCACATTGCGCAGCGAGTTCCCGACGCTGGTGCTGGTCGTCGCGTCGGCGCAGGACGACGCGACGACGATCCGCAACGTGCTGGCGACCGGCGTCTCCGGCTTCATCCCGAAGACCGAGTCGCGCGACGTCGTGCTGCAGGCGATCCGGCTGGTCCAGGCGGGTGGCGTGTACGTGCCGCCGCGCGTCTTGTTCGACCACGACGGCGCGGCGTCGGCGCCCGCCGTCAACGGCTCGAACGGCGGCGATGCCGCGCTCACGCCACGCCAGCTCGACGTGCTGGGGTGCCTGCTGCAGGGCCGCCCGAACAAGCTGATCGCACGCGACCTCGGCCTGACCGAAGGCACCGTGAAGATCCACATCGCGGCCATCCTGCGCAGCCTCGGCGCGAGCAACCGCACCGAGGCGGTGGTGCGGGCACGCGAGCTCGGGTTGCTGCAAGGCTGAAGCGGCCGATCGGCGTGACGTAGACCGGGCGGCCTATGCCGCATCGGTGCAGCACTTCCCCCCGTTCGGCAGATGTGCAGGGGAGAAGCGATGCCTACAGTGATCTGCAGGTTCACGAGCTTGCACGATCATGACGACAGCCACCGCCCGAAGCCGCGAGCGCACGAGCCGCCCGACACACCGCGCAGCCGGATTCGCAGCTGCTCTTTGTCTCGGCACCGCGGCAACGGGAAGTGCGCACGCGCAATCGACTCCGACGGCTGAACGCTCGAACGCCGAGCCCGTCTCGGCCAATGCGTTCGACCGCGCGCACGGCGCGTACGACGAAGGCCGCTGGGAGACCGCGTACCGGACCTTCGCCGCGCTGGCCGACGGCGGCGACGCAGAGGCCGCGCGGATCGCGTGGCTGATGCACCGACACGGGCCGGCGCTCTACCGCACCGCGTTGCCGGCCAGCGACGCACAGCGCGTGCGCTGGCAGCAGATCTCGGCGGCGGCTGTGCCGCTGCCGTTCCGTTCGGCATCGACGCTGGCATGGCAACGCGCCGCCGACGCCGATCCATCCCGCCTGCCGGCCGACGCCGGCGCCACCCATCCGAGGAGATGACCATGAGCGCTGCAGCGCACGTCTCGATACCCGCCCGCCCGGCACCGACATTGGCCGGACCGCGTCGCCCATTCCGGATCTCGTCCGGCCTCGTCACCCTCGGCGTCGTCGCCGGCGCGATGGCCTTGACGCTGTACGCCGACCTGCCATGGAACGCCGCACCGACGACGCAGCCACCGATACCCCTGCCGCCGCTCAGCGCCGCCGCTGCGGTGCCGGCGTTCGCGAACGAGGTCGACTGGTCGCGCATCGAGGCCTCACCGGACCCCGGGCCGATGGCCATCGCGGCTTACGGGCCATGATCGACGCCGCTCGGCGACCGCGCTCCTCGATCCGCATCGGCGCGCGGGACGGGCGCACAGCACCACAGCGTCGGCTGGCTCACGGCCGACACATCGCGGCGGCGACGCTCGCGACCCTCGCGGCGCTGGCAACCGGCGTCGGCTACGGCGAGTCGCACCGCAGCCGAATCGAGCACATCGGCGAGGTCGCCTCGCCTACGGCGGCCGCACTGCACCCCGTCGATCCGCCCGATAGCCTCTCAGTGGCGGAGTTCAAGACCTTCGCACTCAATGCCCTGCTGATCCCGCTCCTCGACGATGGCGCCTCGCCGAGCTGGCTCGATCCGTTCTTCACGACAGCCATGTCTCTGGCGATCGACTGCGAGGCCGCCAGGGTGAGCATCGACGGGCGCCCGCTCGTGCCGTCGGCGCCGGTCCCGGCCCGGGCGTTCACGCTGCGTTGGAGCATGGACCGGTGCGTGATCCTGAATGGCCGCACCTCATTGACGGGCGATGTGGAACTGCTCGTGTTCCACGACGGCGACCGCTACACCGCCCGCTTGCGACCCATCGACCTGCATGTGCTGTCGGATGCCGGCGACGAAGTGATGAACCGACCCTTCTCGACCTCGACGCCGCTGGCGCCTTGGACCCCGTCGTGAGAGCCGACCGGCGCTGCCCTCAGAGCTGAAACGCGAGCCAGAGCACGAGGCCTTCGGCGAGGTCACGGATGAGGCCCGGCGTCTGCGCCCGATAGGCGCTGGCGAGACGACGCTCGCCGTCGATCCATTCGGCGAACTGAGCGATGTCGGCCGGCCGGTAGAACGCGACCATCAGCTCGTAGTTGAGAAAGAGGCTGCGTGCGTCGAGGTTGGCCGAGCCGACCAGCGCGAAGCCGTCGTCGATGACGATCGCCTTCGCGTGCACCATGTGCGACGTCAGCCAGATGCGCGCGCCGGCCCGCGCGAGGTCGCGCAGCGGCCGATTGCGGGCGACGTCGGCGAGGCGGTGGTTCGAGCGCGCCGGCAGCACCAGGTCGACCACGACCCCGCGGCGCGCCGCGAGGGTGAGCGCCATCAGCAGGGTCGCATCGGGAACGAAGTACGGCGTGACCGCGAGGATGCGCTCGCGTGCCATGAAGGCGCCGGAGACGAGCAGCGCCTGCACGGTGTCGTCGAACTGGTCGGGACCACTGGGGATCAACTGGGCAAGATGCGCGGCATCGGCACCGTCGTCACCACGCGGGCCGGCAAAGCGCGGCGGCGGTAGATGGGCCGCGTAGTTCCAGTCGAGGTCGAAGCGCTGCTGGGCCTGCCCGGCGAGCGGGCCGCTCAAGTCGAAGCTGAGGTCGTGCCACGGCGCCTCGCGGCCGGTCCCGTCGCCTTCGAAGTATTCGCCGGCCAGGTTGCGCCCGCCGGCCCAGAAGCGCTCGCCATCGACGAGCAGCATCTTGCGGTGGTTGCGCAGGTTCAGACCGCGCACCGCCGACTTCAGCGCCGGCACGAACTTGACGACCTCGACGCCGGCCGCGCGCAGCGAGCCGAGGTCGAAGTGGCCGCCGAGCCAGACGCCGAAGCCGTCGAGCAGCACGCGCACCTTGACCCCGTTGCGCGCGCGTTGCATCAGCAGCTCGGCGATCTCGCGGCCGAGCGCGTCGCGGGCGAGCAGGAAGGTGCAGAGGTCGATGCTGCGCGTCGCGCCGCCGATCAGGCTGCGCAGCGCCGCCAGCGCCTCGGCGCCGTCGCGGTGAATGTGCAGCTCGCGGTAGCTCGACGCATTCGGCAGGCTCATCGCACCGGCGAGGCGGCGTGCCCACGCGGCCAGGTCATCGGCGCCGCTCGAGCGCACGACTGTGGTCTCGACCGGCAGCAGCCCCTGGCGCCCCGACACCTTGCGGCTGCCGAACATGAAGTAAAGCGGCAGCGCGACATACGGCAGCAACGTCAGCATCACGACCCAGGCAATCGCAGCCGACGGATGGCGGCGCTGGTAGAGCGCGCGCGACGCCATCACGTAGACGCCGAGGCCGAGCACCACGACGAGTCCGTGCAGGCCCAGCCAGTTGCGGAGGAGGACGTCGAGCATCGCCGCTGCATCAAAAACAAAACCCGCCGGGCCTGCGCCGGGCGGGTCGATCGGGGAAGCGCCCCGCGCTCACTTCCGCCGGTATTTGCGCAACGCCGCGATCTGCGCCGCCATCGCCGCGAATTCGCTCTGGGCCTTCGCGAAGTCGATGTCGCTCTTCGCGTTCTTCATCGCGTCCTCGGCCAGGCGCTTGGCCTCGGTGGCCTTGGCCTCATCGAGGTCCTTGCCGCGGATCGCGGTGTCGGCGAGCACGGTGACGCTGCCCGGCTGCAC
>JBDSAB010000164.1:0-6911 GCA_039922395.1 Caldimonas sp. | reverse complement strand
AGAGCGGCCCGTCGGCGTTCTGCAGCGAGCCGTGCGTCTCGGCCGCGTAGACCTCGCGCAATGCATCGGAAAGCTCGAGCGGCGTCGCCGAGACGCGCGGCACGGTGCCGTCGCCGCCCATGTCCTTGCCCTCGTAGCTGCGCAGCAGCTCGATCGCACCGCCCTTCGCAGCCACCGACTGATGGGTCGGCTGCTCGATCCCGACCACCGGCACGAGCCGGTAGCCCTGGTCACGGTACGCATCGGTCGCGGCATTGCGCTTCTGCGCGTCCTCGATCTCGGTGTGGAAGGCGCGCGCATCGCGCGCCCATTCGGCGCGCACGACCGGCAACGCACCGCTTTCGGCCGCTGCGGCGATGCGCTGCAGGCCACCGCCAGCACCGGTGTCGACGCACGGATAGGTCGGCAGCAGCTGGTAGACCGACGGGTAGGAGCGCAGCAGCGGTGTCAGGTCGAGGCCGAGCGGGCCGATGCCCTTCTTGACGCCGTTGACGATCGAATCGACCGCGTTGACCGAGCCGCGGTGCGGCGTGCCGAGCGTGATCAGGGTGCGCGTGTGCTGCCAGCCGCCGAGGCACTCGAGGAAGTAGCGCGAGACCAGGCCGCCCATCGAATGGCCGACCAGCACCAGCTTCGCGTCGGCGGCGCCCGAGCTCGTGCGCCAGCGCGTGAGCCAGCCCATCGCCTCGCGTTCGAGCCGGCGCGCGTTGACCCGGTTGTCGAGCCGCCAGTCGTAAGGGAACGGGAAGAAGTTCTGGCCTGACGTCAGGCCGAACTGCTCGACGAGGTAGCGCTCGATCTTCTGGTAGCCGTCGATCTTGACGAGGCCCGGCACGATCGTGATGTCGGGGATCAGGCGCGGCGCGGTCACGCCGCCGGCGTCGCCGCCGGCCGCCAGCTCGAGCCCGCCGATCGAGCCGCCGAACGAGCTGACCGCGCGCCAGATCGCGCCGGCCGATGGGCTCCAGATTTCCTTGCCCTGGGCGTTGGCGAGCACGCTGCCGGTGATGCCGGGCAGCAGCACGACCACATCGCGGAATGCGCTCATCGAGGGCTCCTTGTTCGGGTGAAACGTTGCAGGGCAGGTTATCGCTGGACCGGCAGGGGGTCAACGGCCGCGGAGGACACGGCCTGCGGTGCCGCGCTGGCGATCGCGGCCGCAACGTCCCGGGCCTGCAGCCCGATCGTGCGCAGCAGCCCGCCGGGCTGGCGCAGATCGAAGCCGACGAAGTACGTGCCGCGCAGCGCGCCGCGCCCGATCACGTCGCGCGGCATGCCGTTCGCATCGAGCGGGACTTCGGTCTCGGGAAAGAGGCGTTCGACGCCGGCGCTGTAGCCGGTCGCCAGCACGATCGCATCGAACGGCGCCTCGCGGCCATCGACGAAGCGCACGCCCTCGGGGGTGAAGCGGTCGATGCCGGGGAATACCGCGATCTCGCCCGACTTGATGCGCGCCAGGGTGCCGATGTCGATGACCGGCGTGCGGCCGTGCTCGCGCAGTTGCCGCAGCGGCGACAGGTCGGACCGCTTCAGGCCATAGCGATCGATGTCGCCGACCGTGACGGTGCAGAGCCAGCGCGCGATCGCATCGCCCCAGCGGTCGGGCAGGCGGGCCAGCGCCATCGAGGTCAGCTGGGTCGGCCGACCGAGCACGTCGCGGTAGACGATGTTGAGAGGCGACCGCACCGACAGCGCCGCCGTCGCGCCCTGCTCGGCGATGTCGAGCGCGATCTCGGCGCCGGTGTTCCCCATGCCGACGACGAGGACTCGGCGGCCGCGGAACGGCTCGGCGTTCCGGTAGTCGCCGCTGTGCACGATGCGGCCGGCGAACGCGGCCTGCCCGCTGAATTCGGCCCGGTTCGGCCGGTTGTTCGCACCGGTCGCGACGACCACGGCCGGCGCCACGCAGCGCTGTCCGTCGGTGGTCGCGACCTGCCAGCCGCCGTCGCACGGCACGACCCCATCGACCTCCGCGCCGATCCGTGGCGCGATGCGGTGGTGGGCGGCGTAGGCCGTGAGGTAGTCGACGACACCCTGGCGCGAGACGTAGCGCGGTGCTGAAGCCGGGAACGGCAGGCCGGGCAACGCCGAATGCGTCTTCACGGTGTGCAGGTGCAGTCGCTCGTAGTGCGAACGCCAGGAGGCGCCGAGATCACCGGCGCGTTCGAGCACGAGCGGCTGGCATCCCTGCTGGATCAGGCACGCGGCGGCGGCCAGGCCGGCCGGACCGGCCCCGATGACGACGGCATCGCTCTTCTCCATCGATCCGGCTCCGCAGGGTGAGGACGGGCGACCGTACACCCGCGCGGGCAGCCTGTCATCCGGGCCCCGCTTCGGGTCGGCGCGGCACCGACAACCGCTGTCAGGCAGGCGCCGACACGTTCGGCGGCCAGCCCGGAACCCGGGACACGGCGGTCAAGTTGCGCACTGGCGTGCCGATATCGGGGCGTTCCATCCGCTTCGAACGACCATGACACGCGAACCCGTCCCCTACACCCCGCTCGAATGGCCGCGCCGCCTGCTGGTGGCCGGCTTCATCGGGGTCAGCGTCTGGTACCTGACCTGGCGGCTCGGCACCTTCAACAAGGACGCGCCGATCTTCTCGGCGCTGGTCTACGGCGCCGAGCTGTTCGGCTTCGGAACCGCCCTGCTCCACCTCTTCATGTGCTGGCGCCTGACCGACCGGGTCGCGCCGCCGCCGCCGATCGGCCTCGGCGTCGACGTCTTCATCCCGACCTACAACGAGTCGGTCGAGCTGGTCCGCAAGACGCTGCTCGCGGCGCGCGCGATGGACTATCCGCACAAGACATGGCTGCTCGACGACGGCCGCCGCCCCGAAATGGAGGCGCTTGCGCGCCAGCTCGGCTGCGAGTACCTGGCGCGGGCCGACAACGAGCATGCGAAAGCCGGCAACCTGAACCACGCGCTCGCCCACAGCACAGGCGAGATGGTCGTCGTGTTCGACGCCGACCACGCGCCGCGGCGCGACTTCCTGGTCAAGACGCTCGGCTACTTCGAGGACGACGAGGTCGGCTTCGTGCAGACGCCGCAGGACTTCTACAACCTCGACTCCTACCAGCACCGCTGGCGCGGCAAGGGCCGCACGGTGTGGACCGAGCAGGCGCTCTTCTTCCGCGTGATCCAGCGCGGCAAGGACTACTGGAACGCGGCGTTCTTCTGCGGCAGCTGCGCGGTCGTGCGCCGCAGCGTGCTCGACGAGATCGGCGGCTTCGCGACCGGCACGGTGACCGAGGACCTGCACACGTCGCTGCGCATCCATGCGGCGGCCTACAAGTCGGTCTATCACGCCGAGCCGCTGGCGTTCGGCCTGGCGCCCGAATCGATCGAGCCGTTCATCGGCCAGCGCGTGCGCTGGGGCCAGGGCGCGATGCACGTCTGGCGCAAGGAGGGCATCCTGACCCACCGCGGTCTCAGCCTCGCACAGCGCTTCAACTACCTCGCCTCGGCACTGACCTATTTCGACGGCTGGCAGAAGGGCATCTTCTACTTCGCCCCGGCGGTCGTGCTGCTGACCGGCCTCTTGCCGCTGCTCGCAACGACGCCCGAGTTCCTGCTCCACTTCCTGCCGTACTACCTGCTGACCTTCTGGGTCTTTGAGGAGGCCGGCCGCGGCTACGGGCGCAGCCTCTTCATCGAGCAGTACAACATGGCGCGCTTCGCCGCGTTCGCCTGGGCAACCTTGGCGCTGATCTTTCCGCGCATGAAGTTCCGCGTCACCGCGAAGGGCGCCGGGGCCAGCCGCAGCGCGATGCGGTTCACCGCGCCGCAGTGGGCGGTCCTCGCCATCAACGGTTTGGCGCTGCCGGTCGGCACCGCGATCTACATGTGGTCCGAGGCACTGCCGCTGCAGAGCCTGGTCGCGAATGGCCTGTGGGCGTGCATCAATGCGGCGCTTGCACTCGCGGTGATCTCGTTCACCGCCATCAGCCAGCGCAACGTGCGCCAGCGCTATCGCTTCCCGGTCGCGCTGCCGGCCGAAGTCGTCATGGTCGACGGCACGCGGCTGCGCGGCACCGTCGACGACCTGTCGGACACCGGCATGCGCTTCTACGCCAAGATCCCGGACGGACTGGCCATCGGCTCCAAGCTCACCGGCCACCTGCTGCTGCCGGAAGGCGCGGTGCCGTTCTGGGGCGAGGTGCGCGGCCAGATCGCGATGCCGGACCAGCCCGGCGTCATCAAAGCGCTGGGTTGCGCGTTCGAGACCAGCGAGGAAGGCCGCCATCGGCTCGAGGAATTCCTGTTCGGCTCCGACCTGCAATGGGTGCTGAACGGCTACACCGACCGCGTCCACACGCCGATGAGCCGCTGGATGCCGAACATGATCGACGGCCCGGTGCACAACCCGATCGCCGACGTGCGCTGGAACGCGGCCGAGTTGCGGGTCGAGGCCGATGGCCCGGCCGAACCGGTGCTGCTGTCGGCCGTCGCGATGGGCTGGGCCGATGTCTACATCGTCAGCCACAATGCGCTGCCCGAACGCCGGGCGCTGATTCTCGACGTCTACCTGCGCACCGATACGCCGGCGCGCGACGTCTGGCTGCAGCGCCTGATGCTGCCGGGCATGGGCGGCGGCGAGTCGCGCGTGTTCGTCTACCGCGTCATCGCGCAGGGCATGCGCCAGCAGCCCGCGCCGACGAGCGCACCGCTGGCCATTGCCGACGCGCGCCGGGTCGAGACCGCACGTCCGCGCGAAGCGCTTCCTTCGACCTACTAACTGCTGCCTCGCCGGTTTTTGCCGGCCCCGATCGGAGACGCCAGACGTGCACGCCCACCTGACCCGCCCCTTTGCGTTCGCGCTGCTCGCCGGTGCGCCGCTCGCCGCGCACGCCGACTGGATCGACTACGCCTCGGCCGACACGTCGTCTGCCGCGACCACCGTCGTCCTCGTCAGTGCCGTCGGCGCCGACACCGAGACGCGGCCGGCACCGATCGTCTCGGCGACCTTTGTGCGCTGGCACACCGGCGAAGCGGCGAGCCTCGGCTATGTCTACCGCTGGTCGCTGACCGGCGATCCCCATCGGTGGCTGGTCGGTGTCGGTGCCGGCATCAACTCGTTCCACAACCGCGACAGCGGCGGCGATCCGAGCGAAACCAGGCCGTCGGCGCGCCTCCAGTCCGAATGGCTCGGCCCAGCGCCGGCCGGCAACTACTACGCGCTGGCCCAGGCATCGACCTTTCGCAGCAGCTGGCTCCTCGCGGCGCAGTACGCACCGTCGGCGTTGCCGGTCGCGGCCGAGTGGACGCGCTATCACGAGCGCGGCTATCAGTCGACGAGCGTCGGCGCGCGCATCTCGATCGGTGTTCCGCACTGGTTCGTGCGCGTCGGCGCGACACGCGCCAACAGCGAATACCGGCCCTTCATCGGCATCACCTACAACGGGTTCTAGCGCCGCGACGGCCGCTGGGCCGCTTCAGCGAATGCGCCGCATCCGCGGCCGCCTTCAAGTGGCGCGGCGCAGCGCCAGGACCGCGTTGGTGCCGCCGAACGCGAACGAGCTCGACAGCATCGTCCGGATGTCGAGCCCCGAGCGGGCCATGTTTGCGACGCAGTCCAGATCGCAAGCCGGATCGGGCATCGCCCGATGCATCGTCGGCAACGCCACGCCGTGCTGCATGGCCAGCAGCGACAGCACGCACTCGAGGGCCCCGGCCGCGCCCAGCAGATGGCCATGCACCGCCTTCGTCGCGCTGACCGGAATCGCATGCGCGCGGCCACCGAACACCGCCTTGATCGCCGCGGTCTCGACCGGGTCGTTGGCCTGCGTGCCGGTGCCGTGCGCGTTGATCGCATCGATCGCGTCCGCGTCGATGCCGGCTGATGCCAACGCCGCCCGCAGCGCGGCGGCCTGACCCTCGACGCTCGGCCGCGTGATGTGCAGCGCGTCGGTCGCGAGGCCGTAGCCGATCACTTCGCCGAGCGGCTGCACGCCGCGTGCGACGCAGCGCTCCCACGGCTCGAGCACGAGCATCGCGGCGCCCTCGCCCAGCACCATGCCGCTGCGGTTCAGCGAGAACGGCTTGCACGACGCCGACGGCTCGGCGGCATCGATGGCAGCAAGCGTATGAAGCGCCTCCCACGCCTTCAGCGAGCCGAACGACAGCGGCGCCTCGGAGCCACCGGCCAGTGCGAGATCGAGCTCGCCGGTGGCGACGCGCCGCCACGCTTCGCCGATCGCAACCGCCGACGACGAGCACGCCGTCGAGTACGTCAGGTTCGGACCGCGCAGCCCATGCTCGATGCCGATCCATCCACCCGGCGCGTTGTGCATGCCCATCAGCACGGTGTACGGCTTGATCCGGTCGGACGCATCGCCATACAGCGTCTGGTAGCCGTCGTCGCTGGTCAGCGTCCCGGCCATGCCGGTACCGACGAAGACGCCGGCGCGCGCACGGTCGAGGCCACCCAACGGATCGGCTGCGCCATCGAGCGCGCGCTGCGCGCAGACCAATGCGAACTGGCTGACGCGGTCGAGCATGCGCAGCTTCGGCGGCTCGAAGTGCGCCGCGCCATCGAAGCGAGCCGTCGCCGCCAGCGGGGCGACGAGGCGATGACTGAACGTGCTGTCGAGGCGATGGACGCCGGATCGCCCGGCCAGCGCGTTGGCGTAGACCTCGTCGAGCGTGTCGCCGAGCGGCGAGACGACGCCGATGCCGCTGACCGCGACCCGTGTCATGAAGGTCGGGACACGGGCTCCACGGCAGCTTCGGCCGGCGCCGGTGCGCCGCGTTGCGCGACGACGAGGCCGTCGATGTAGGCGACGACGTCGCCGATCGTCGGCAGCTGGACCGGTTCGGGCGGCAAGGTGATGCCGAACTCGTCCTCGACGTTGAACAGCAACTCGGCGACGCCGAGCGAGTCGATGCCGAGGCTTTCGAGCGGCGCCTCG
>JBDSAB010000163.1:0-3184 GCA_039922395.1 Caldimonas sp. | reverse complement strand
CCCCAGCGGCCGGCGCGGCGCTCGAAGAAGTCGTAGAAGCGGCCGGTGCAGACGACGTCGCACAGCACGCCCTCGACCTCGCCGCGCTGCGAGATCGTCATCTTGGTCTGCGCGACGGCGCGGTCGGCGGCCACGTCGATCGAGCTGCCGCCGAGAAAGTGCAGGATGCTGACGCCCTTCGCCCAGCCCTCTTTCGTGACGCGGATGAACTCGTCGGCGGGGCCCTGGAACCACGTCGCCATCATCACGCCGTCGTCGTGCCAGACGGTGCGAAAGCGCGCCCAGTCGCCGGCGTCGCGCCAGACGGCCCAGCTCTCGACGAGGTCGCGGATCGCGAGGCGGTCGGTCAGGGTGTCGTGCATAGGTCGATTGTGAGCGGGGTGCCGGGCGGCGACGGATCAGTCGGGCTGCGGACCCGCGAGCGTCGAGGGCATGTCGCGCGCGCCATGGAGCACGCCCAGGACGTCGACGGCGTCGTTCGCGACGACGTGGATGAGACGTTGCGGGAAGTCGCTAGAGCCCGGCGTCGACGAACGGCTCGACACCGCACGAGCGAGCGTCCCGGCGAGGCGGCTGACTCCCAGGCGCCTTGACGTGGATCAATCGGAAGCAATCTCCCCGACGCATGTGTTCGACAGCGCACAGACTTCATGGGCTGCCAGAACTAGATTCTCCAGGTATGAAGCGAATGCATTTTTCGGGGCGGGTTCATCCCCGCCCTCCTCGTGATTGCGCTGGAGGGTCGCAGGCTTCGATGCATGGCACAGTCGGGGCCGCGCCATGAGTCACGATGGTCTGCGCGAGGGTTTCTTCGTGTCCGCGCGCGACCAGATTCGGACGGCGCGCGCCTCGCCTGCGTCGAATCCGATCCATCGGCTCTGGCAGATGCGGTTTGCGTTGCCCACGATCGTCGTCACGGCGGTCTCGTGCCTGCTCGTCAACGAAGTCGCGTACCGCAACGCGGTCGACGCATTGCGCGTGGGTGGATCCTTCACCGAGGCACGGATCGCCGCAGCCGGCGTTGTCCAGCTTCTCGCGGACGCCGCGACCGACCAGCAGCGCTATCTGCTGACCGATCAGCCGAAGCACCTGGCGGCACTGGACGCAGCGAGGCGCCAGCTGCCCGAACTCCCGGCGAGCGTGGCCAGCCTTCTCGAAGGCTCCGGCGCCGACGGTGCCGTCGCGGCACGACAGGCGACCCAGGATTTGCGCGCTGCGTACGCAGCGATGAACCGAAGCATCGATCTGCAGCGCGCCGGCGACCTCCAGGGTGCGCGGCAGATCGTCGAGTCCGGCCTGATCGAGAGTCGAACGGCCGACTTGCGCAGCATCCTTCATGCCGGTCTTGTCGCCGCAGCAGATCGGCAAGAGCGTCTGCAGGCATCGATCGACGACGCGATGTGGATCAACCGGATCGCGGTCGCGATCTTGGTGGTGTTCGGTGCGGTGGGTCTGGGCTTTCAGCTCCGCCATGTCCGCCTGTACGACCGGGAGCGTGGCGAGCGACAACGTGACCTGGAAGCGCAAGTCCGGCACGGCACCGCCGACCTCCGCGAGCTCGCGGGCGACCTGGTGACCGCGCGCGAGGACGAGAAGGCGCACCTCGCGCGCGAGTTGCACGATGAGCTGGGCGCTGTGCTGACCGCGGCCAAGTGGGAGATCGCACGCCTGCGGGCCAAACTGTCGGCAGAGCCGGCGTTGTTGGAACGCATCGAGCAAGTGAACCAACGCCTGAACGAGGGCATTGCGCTCAAGCGCCGCATCGTCGAAGACCTTCGACCTTCCTGCCTGTCGACGCTGGGGCTGAGCATCAGCCTGCTGAATCTGTGCACCGACGTGGGGGCGCGACTCGGGATTGCGATCCGCACCGACCTCGACGACGTGCGCCTGAGCGCCGAAGGGGAATTGACCCTGTACCGCCTGGTGCAGGAGGGGCTGACGAACGTCGCCAAGTACGCCCATGCGTCCGAGGTCACGCTTTCCGTCAAGGCCGAGGGTGACCACGTGCGCGTCCAGCTGGAAGACGACGGCGTCGGCTTCGATGCGGCACAGGCCAAGCTGTCGACGCACGGCATCGCCGGCATGCGATTCCGCATCGAGCGACTGGGTGGGCGTCTGTCGGTCGAGTCACGCCCGGGGAAGGGCACCAGGCTCGACGCGATCTTGCCAGCGTCCGTGCGTCAGGGCTGCTGTGCCGACTCCTGACGTTCCGGCTCGATCGCGCGCAAAGCAACGAGCTGGCGATGACGCAAGTGCTGATTGCCAGCCGCTAGGTTTCGTCTTTCTCCCAGAACGCCCGAGTCACGCCCTGACTGCTCATCAGCGCGATGATCTTCTCGCGCGGGATCACCCCGCAGCGCTTCGCCCAGGCCTCGTACTGCGCCGCCATGTCGGTGACCCGTGCCGGCTCCTTCGCCGCCAGGTCGTGCAGCTCGGTCCGATCCGCATCCATGTCGTACAGCTCCCAGTCGCGCGGGTAGCGCTTCACGAGCTTCCATGGGCCGATGCGCACGGCCGCGTTGCCCTCGTGCTCCCAGAACATCGGCTTGCGGTTCTCGACCGCAGCGCGCTCGTTCGCGAACACCGGCAGCAGCGACTGCCCTTCGAGCGGATCGACGGCGTGGCCTTCGAACGTCGACGGATACGTCGAGCCGGTCGCATCGACGATCGTCGCCATGATGTCGGGCAGGTAGCCGGGCGCGTGACGCAGGCCGCCGTTCTCTGACGGGTCGATCCCGTTCGGCCAGTGCGCGATCAGCGGCGTCGAGATGCCGCCCTCGTGGATCCAGTGCTTGTAGAGCCGGAACGGCGCGTTCGACAGGTTGGCCCACGCGGTGCCGTAGCTCTGGTACGTGTTCTCCGGGCCGGGCATCCGGTGGATGTCGTTGCCGAAGTGCACCGGCTCGCCGCTGCGCGTGGTGCGGCGCGCGATCATCAGCTTCTCGACCAGCTCGTCGATCGTCGCGTCCTGCGGAATGTCTTCGGCGCAGGCGCCGTTGTCGGCCAGAAAGATGACGAGCGTGTCGTCGATCTGGCCGTTGCGCTCCAGTGCGGCGAGGATGCGGCCGATGCCCTGGTCCATGCGGTCGATCTGCGCGGCGTAGACCTCCATGCAGCGCAAGGTCCAGGCGCGGAACTGCTCGTCCTTCTGCGCCTCGGTCCACGGCGGCTGCGTCGGGTCGCG
>JBDSAB010000162.1:0-2590 GCA_039922395.1 Caldimonas sp. | reverse complement strand
TACCGCGACCCGTTCTGGACCGTGCAGCGCAGCTGCATCGTCACGCTGTTCCTGTTCTGCGCCGGGCTCGGCCAGGCGGTGGCGCTGCACCAGGGGCAGGGCTGGCCGCGCTTCTGGCGGCGCTGGGCCCAGGTGGCTGGCTGCGCGCTGCTGGTGACGCTCGGCTCGTGGTTCATGTTCCCGCGCAGCTTCATCAGCTTCGGGGTGCTGCACGGCATCGCAGTGATGCTGATCGTCGCGCGCCTCACCGGGGGGTGGGGCCGCTGGCTGTGGCCGCTCGGCGCCGTCGTGCTGGTGTTGCCGCACGTCGTGCAGCACCCGTTCTTCGACACGCGGCTGACCAACTGGGTCGGCTTCGTCACGCGCCGTCCGGTGACCGAGGACTACGTGCCGCTGCTGCCTTGGCTCGGCGTCGTCTGGTGGGGCATGGCGGCCGGCGGCTGGCTGCTCGAACGGCATCGTGAGGTGATCGCCGGCGCGATTCCCGCGGTACTGCGCCCGCTGGCGGCACTCGGCCGCTGGAGCTTGAGCTTCTACATGTTGCATCAGCCGATCCTGATCGGCCTGCTGCTCGCATTGATCTGGCTGCGGCGCTGAGCGCCAGCCGGCTCGCCGGCTAACATGCCCCGATGGGCAAGCAGCTGCTGTTCGGCTTCCACGCGGTGACGGTCCGGCTGAAGACGGCACCTCGCTCGGTGCTCGAAATTCACGTCGACCCCGCACGGCGCGACCAGCGCATGCGCCAGTTCGTCGAACGCGCGACCGCTGCCGGCGCCCGCCTGATCGAAAGCGACGACGCGCGCCTGCAGAAGATGAGCGGCACCTCGCGCCACCAGGGCGTCGTCGCCCGCGTCGATGCGCTCGCGATCAGCCATTCGCTCGACGACACGCTCGATGCGGTCGAGGGCCCGCCGCTGCTGCTGGTGCTCGACGGCGTGACCGACCCGCACAACCTCGGCGCCTGCCTGCGCGCTGCCGACGGCGCCGGCGCGCACGCGGTGATTGCGCCGAAGGACCACGCGGTCGGCTTGAACGCGACCGTTGCCAAGGTTGCCAGCGGCGCCGCCGACACGGTGCCGTATTTCATGGTCACCAATCTCGCGCGGACCTTGAATGAGCTGAAAGAGCGCGACATCCGGATCGTGGGCACGTCGGACGACGCGTCGCAGACGCTTTACGAGATCGACATGACCGGGCCGCTCGCGCTCGTTCTCGGCGCCGAGGGCAGCGGCATGCGCCAGCTCACCGCGCGCACGTGTGATGTGCAGGTGCGCCTGCCGATGCGCGGCGCGGTCGAGAGCTTGAATGTGTCGGTCGCGAGTGCGGTCTGTTTGTACGAAGCGGTGCGCCAGCGCCTGCACGCCTGAGTCAACGACGCGCCGCGAATACGAGACCCGACAAGGAGAACCCCATGCCCGTGATCGAAGTCCGCCACCCGCTGGTCCGCCACAAGGTCGGCCTGCTGCGCGAGGTCGACATCTCGACGAAGAAGTTCCGCGAGGTCACGAGCGAGCTGGCGCGCCTGCTGACCTACGAGGCGACTGCCGACTTTCCGCTCGAGAAGACGACGATCCAGTGCTGGAGCGGCCCGACCGAGGTCGAACGGATCAGCGGCAAGAAGGTCACGGTCGTGCCGATCCTGCGCGCCGGTCTCGGCATGCAGACGGGCGTGCTCGACATGATCCCGAGCGCCAAGGTCAGCGTGGTCGGGTTGGCTCGCAACCACGAGACGCTGCAGCCCGAGAACTACTTCGAGCGCTTCGTCGGGCACTTGGCCGAGCGGACGGCGATCATCATCGATCCGATGCTGGCGACGGCGGGGTCGATGATCGCGACGGTCAGCTTGCTGAAGTCGCGCGGCTGCACAGATGTGCGAGCGTTGGTGCTGGTTGCAGCGCCTGAGGGGATCGCGGCGCTGGAGAAGGCACATCCGGATGTGCGGTGCTGGACGGCGGCGATTGATAGCCACCTGAATGAGGTTGGCTACATCATTCCTGGGCTTGGGGATGCCGGCGACAAGATATTCGGGACGAAGTGATCTCTTGCGTTGACGACCAAAGCAAAGAGCCCGAACACACATTTGTGAGGAGCGCTTGGCTGCTGACTGTCGCGGCCGTTGGAGGAGCGCGGTCATCGGCCTGTTACCTCGCCGACGCTTTGTCGCTGTACGACTTCATAGGCCGGAAGTCGGCGGAGATGTTCGATCGATTGGCGCGGCAGGCTTGTTCGGCTTGATTGGGCCGCGCGATCGAGATCGCTCGCTGCCGATCGCAGCAAATTCGAGCCGCTAGAAAGGCGCCGTGGCACGCGGCGCCAGTCCAAGAGGAAGCGGTCCGAGCTGCGCGGTCGTCCTGAACCGCGGGCTCTTACCCAAAAGATGTCTGGCCAGATCGGTATTCAGGCACTTTGCTTTGGTGACTTTCATTTGTGCCAGCAAATGAAAGTTACCCGCCCGCCGGGGCGGGTCCCGGCAACTCACAGCGTCAGCAAACCCCGCCGGAGGCAAACCAGGCTAAGCCCACCCCAGGGCACCTAACAAGGCCCCGAGCCCGACGAGCCACATCGGGCTAAGCCGTGTCCACACCATCCC
>JBDSAB010000161.1:0-4193 GCA_039922395.1 Caldimonas sp. | reverse complement strand
CCACCCCCGCCCGTGCCGTCGACCACGACAACGTCGTCGACGGCGCCGACGATCGCCAGCCCCTGCGTGAACGTCTGCAGCATCGATGCGCGCACCGGCTGGTGCGAAGGGTGTCTGCGCACGATCGACGAGATCGCGGCCTGGGGCGTCCTCAACAACGCGCAGAAGCGCGAGGTCTGGAAGCTGCTGCCGCAGCGCCGCCACGCGGTCGAGGCGAACCGCGGCGAAACGCGATGAAGTTCATCGACTTCTGGTTCGATCCGATCTCGCCATACGCCTATCTCGCGTTCGAGCGCATGCCCGAAGTCTTCGAGGGGCTGACCTACAGCGTCACCTATCGACCGGTGCTGTTCGGTGCGTTGCTCAAGCACTGGAGCCACAAGGGTCCGGCCGAGATCGAGCCGAAGCGGGCCTGGACCTACCGGCAGGTGCTCTGGATCGCGCATCGCCACGGCATCGACATGCAGATGCCGGCACAGCATCCGTTCAATCCCCTGGCGCTGTTGCGCCTGCTCCGGGCGTGCGCGAGTCCGCCGAGCGGCACACCGAACCGGCATGCCTGCCGGTCGGTGCTGCACCACGTCTGGCAAGGCGGCGGCGATGCGAACGAAGCGACTCGGCTGGCTGCCTTGACGACGCAGCTCGCGCCGCGCCTCGATCCGGCCGGCGATGCCGTGAAGCAGGCGCTGCGCGATGCCACCACGCAGGCCATCGAAGCGGGCCTGTTCGGCGTGCCGACATTGGTCGTCGACGGCCTCGCGTTCTGGGGCCTCGACGCGCTCGAGATGGTGGCCGCGTACCTGCGCGGCGATCCGTGGTTCGATGCCGGCGGCGGCTGGCATCAGGCCGGTTCACCGCGACCCGGTGTGCAACGCACCGGCTGAAAGGCATCGCATTCTCATATTGAGAAACGATGTGTCCGGGTTACCCCGGAGACTGTAAGCAATCGTTCAGCGCCGCGTCAGCAGGCGGTCAGAGCCAGCCCCGAAGATGCGCTGCCCCGACACCGCGCCCCGCGCGGTGTTCCATCAACAGCAGGAGACAGCATGGCAACGACAGTGGCCCACACCGCGTCGACAGTCGGCACACCGATGACCCGCGAGGAGAAGAAGGTCATCTTCGCCTCGAGTCTCGGCACCGTGTTCGAGTGGTACGACTTCTACCTCTACGGGACGCTCGCCGCGATCATCGGCAAGCAGTTCTTCTCGAACCTCGACCCGGGGTCGCAGGTCATCTTCTCGCTGCTCGCGTTCGCGGCCGGCTTCATCGTCCGGCCGTTCGGCGCGATCTTCTTCGGTCGCCTCGGCGACATGATCGGTCGGAAATACACCTTCCTGGTGACGATCCTGATCATGGGCCTGTCGACGTTCGTCGTCGGCCTGCTGCCGGGCTACGCCTCGATCGGTATCGCGGCGCCGATCATCCTGATCGGGCTGCGCCTGCTGCAGGGCCTCGCGCTCGGCGGCGAGTACGGCGGCGCCGCGACCTACGTCGCCGAGCACGCGCCGCACGGCAAGCGCGGCGAGTTCACGTCGTGGATCCAGACCACGGCGACGCTCGGTCTGTTCCTCTCGCTGCTCGTGATCCTCGGCGTCCGCACCTGGACCGGCGAGGAGGCGTTCGCCGAATGGGGCTGGCGGATTCCGTTCCTTCTCTCCTTCATCCTGCTCGGCATCAGCGTCTGGATCCGCCTGTCGATGAACGAATCGCCGGCCTTCAAGAAGATGAAGGAAGAGGGCAAGACCTCGAAGGCGCCGCTGACCGAGTCGTTCGGCGAGTGGAAGAACCTGAAGATCGTGATCCTCGCGCTGGTCGGCCTGACGATGGGCCAGGCGGTGGTCTGGTACACGGGCCAGTTCTACGCGCTGTTCTTCCTGACCGGCGCACTGAAGGTCGACGGCGCGACCGCGAACATCCTGATCGCGTTTGCGCTCCTGATCGGCACGCCGTTCTTCATCGTGTTCGGCAAGCTCTCGGACAAGATCGGGCGCAAGCCGATCATCATGGCCGGCTGCCTGCTGGCCGCGCTGACCTACTTCCCGCTGTTCCATGCGCTGACCGAGGCGGCCAACCCGGAACTCGCTGCCGCGCAGGAGAAGAACAAGGTCGTCGTCGTCGCCGATCCGGAACGCTGCTCGTTCCAGTTCAACCCGACCGGGGTCGCCAAGTTCACGAGTTCCTGCGACGTCGCCAAGCAGGTGCTCGCCGGTCGCTCGGTCAGCTATGAGAACGAGGCCGCGCCGGCCGGAAGCGTGGCGCAGGTCAAGTTCAACGACAAGGTCATTCCCGGCTTCGAGTCCAAAGGCCTGGCGCCGGCCGACATGAAAGCGAAGGACGATGCGTTCAAGAAGGAGATCACCGCGGCAGTGAACGCGGCCGGCTACCCGGCGAAGGCCAAGCCGATCCCGTTCATGAGCGGCGGCTGGTGGAAGGTCGTCCTGATCCTGGCCGTGATGGTGATCTACGTGACGATGGTCTACGGGCCGATCGCGGCGATGCTGGTCGAGCTGTTCCCGACCCGCATCCGCTACACCTCGATGAGCCTGCCGTATCACATCGGCAACGGCTGGTTCGGCGGGCTGCTGCCGGCGACGGGTCTCGCGATCGTGGCGCAGACCGGCAACATGTACAACGGCCTCTGGTACCCGATCGTCTTCGCATCGATCACGTTCGTGGTCGGCATGCTGTTCGTCCGCGAGACCAAGGACGTCGACATCTACCGCCACGACTGACCGGCGCGACGCGGTCCACGGTTTACCGTGGACTTTCGTTGCGCTGACGCAGCAGACGGCCGGGTCGCGAGACCCGGCCGTTTTCTTTTGGTTGGCGCCGGCCGATACCGGCACTAAGCTTGCATGGCAGCAGGGCGCGCCGGATCCGCTCCGGCACGGTGTCATCGGTCATCCATCAGGAGCCTCGCCATGGACATCCGCAACCCGTCCCCGGACCTCTACAACGAGGACCTGGCGCCCGCGAAGGAGCGCAAGTGGGGCGCCTTCAGCATCTTCAACGTCTGGACCTCGGACGTGCACAGCCTGTGGGGCTACTACCTCGCGGCGAGCCTGTTCCTGCTGTGCGGCAGCTTCCTGAACTTCATCGTCGCGATCGGCCTCGGCTCGCTGATCATCTTCGCGCTGATGAACCTGGTCGGCTACGCCGGCGTGAAGACCGGCGTGCCGTATCCGGTGCTGGCGCGGGCCTCGTTCGGGGTCTGGGGCGCGAACCTGCCGGCCCTCGTGCGCGCGGTCGTCGCCTGCTTCTGGTACGGCGCGCAGACCGCTGCGGCGTCGGGCGCGATCGTCGCGCTGCTGACCCGCACCGACTCGATCATGGCGTTCCACAAGTCGACTCATTTTCTCGGCCACTCGGGGCTCGAAGTGATCTGCTTCGTGGTCGTCTGGGCCCTGCAGCTGCTGATCATCCAGAACGGCATGGAGACGGTGCGCAAGTTCCAGGACTGGGCCGGGCCCGCGGTCTGGGTCGCAATGCTGGTGCTCGCGGTCGGCCTCTGCATCAAGGCAGGCGGCTTCTCATTCGACCACGGCATCCCGCAGGAGGTGCTGCTGGCGAAGACCAAGGACGCGGGTGTCACCGGCGCGCCGGGCTCGTTCTGGGCCCTGACCGCGGTCGGTGCGACCTGGGTCACCTACTTCGCCGCGCTCTATCTGAACTTCTGCGACTTCTCGCGCTACGCGCCCGACAAAGCGACCGTGCGGCGCGGCAATCTGTGGGGGCTGCCGATCAACCTCGTGCTGTTCTCGCTGGTCGCCGGCGTCACGACGATCGCGGCGTTCAAGGTCTATGGCGAGGTGCTGCTCCACCCCGAGCAGATCTCGGCCAAGTTCGACAGCTGGTTCCTGGCCGCGCTCGCCGCGCTGACGTTCGCGGTCGCCACGCTCGGCATCAACGTCGTTGCCAACTTCGTGTCGCCCGCATTCGACTTCGCCAACGTGTTCCCGCGCAAGATCAGTTTCAAGACCGGCGGCTACATCGCCGCCGGCATCGCGCTGGTGCTCTATCCGTTCGCGCCGTGGGAGGGCAACGCGGCGACGTTCGTCGGTGCGATCGGCGCGACGATGGGGCCGCTGCTCGGCATCATCCTGGTCGACTACTACCTGATCGCGAAGGGCGAGGTGGACGTCGCGGCGCTCTACGACGAGCACGGCGTCTACCGCTACCAGGGCGGCTGGAAC
>JBDSAB010000160.1:0-4266 GCA_039922395.1 Caldimonas sp. | reverse complement strand
CGGCTGCCCGAAGGCCTGGCGCTCGCGCACGTAGGCAAGCGTCGCCTCGTAGGCGCCTTCCATCCCGGCGAGCGCCGCGACGCCGATGATCAGGCGCTCGTACGGCAGATCGCCCATCAGCTGGTAGAAGCCCTGGCCCTCTCGTCCGCCGAGCAGGTTGTCGACCGGCACGCGCACGCCGTCGAAGAACAGCTCGGAGGTGTCCTGCGCCTTCATGCCGATCTTGTCGAGCAGGCGGCCGACGCGGAACCCCGCGCAGTCCTCGGTCTCGACGATCAGGATCGAGGTGCCGCGCGCGCCCTGCGCTGCATCGGTCTTGCAGACGACGAGCACTATGCCGGCGAGGTAGCCGTTCGTGATGAAGGTCTAGCTGCCGTCGATCACATAGTGGTCGCCGTGCCGTTCGGCGCGAGTCCGCAAGCCCTGCAGATCGGACCCGGCGCCCGGCTCGGTCATCGCGATCGCACCGACCCGCTCGCCGCGCGCCATCTGCGGCAGATAACGCGCCTTCTGCGCATCGGTGCCATGGTTCAGCACGTAGTGGGCGACGATCGAATGGACCGAGGTCGCCATGCCGGTCAGGCCGCGCCGCGCGGTCTCTTCGTAGAACACGGCCTCGTGGCGGAAGTCGCCGCCGCCGCCGCCGTGCGCTTCCGGGATGTCGGCGCACAGAAAGCCAAGTTCGCCGGCGCGCCGCCAGATCGCATGGCCGACGTGACCGCGGCGGCGCGCGGCCTCGTCGTCCGGCAGCATCTCGGTCTCGATGAAGCGCACCGCCGAATCGCGGTAGCGCTCCAGATCTTCGTCGTTCCACGAGCGCGTGAAGGTCAGCGGCATCGGCATCCTGGCGGTGGGGCGATCTCCGATTCTGCATGGGCACGTCCTCGGGGCCCCGTGCAGCGGATCGATGGACGGCCAAGACCTTTCCGGCTCAGAACCCGATCAACCCCGATCGCAATCCTTCCGCAACTGCTTCGGCGCGGGTCGCCGCATTGACCTTCGCGAGGATCTGCGCGACGTGGTATTTCGCGGTGTGGGCCGAGATGCCGAGCACGCCGGCGATGTCGCGGTTCGACAGGCCCTTGCCGACCAGCTCGAAGACCTCGAGTTCGCGCGGCGTCAGCGGCTCGAACTCCGGTGCGCCGGTCTGCCACGGCGCTTCGCGCACGGAGAGCCCCTCGAGCACCGCGCCGACTGCTGCGCGCAGCCGCGCGCCCGGGCTGTCCGCCGCGAGGTGCGCGCTCGCGCCGCCCGGTCCGCGCACGACCAGATCGGTGCCGGGCAGCACCCAGCAATCGGCGCCGTCGTCGACCGCGCCGATCTGCACGTCCCAGCCCTCGACGCCACGCAGCGCGGCGGCGACGCCGTCGGCGAGCAGCGGTGAGGTGCCGACGACAACGATTCGCGCCATGGCGTTAACTTGGCGCTAACCGCAGAAAGAGCTGGGCCGCTGGATCACGTCGATCGCGAGCTCCTGGCGCTGCCCGCCGCGCACGATGACGGCCTGCACCGTCGCGCCGACTTGCAAGTGGCTGCGCAGCGCATCGAGACTCGATGCCGGCTGATCGGCGAGCGTGACGATGACGTCGCCGACCAGCAGGCCGCCGCGTGCCGCCGGACCATCCGCCGCGAGTGAGGTGACCAGCAGGCCGTCGACGCCGGCCCCGTCCATCGTCGCGCGCACGCCTTGCACCGCGATGCCGAGATAGCCCTGCGGCAGGCGGCCGTGGGTCAGCAGCGGATCGAGCACGCGCTCGATCGTCGCGACCGGCACGACGACGGCGTGGTGGCGCGAGAACGAATGGCTGGCGATGCCGAGCAGGCGGCCGGCCGCGTCGGCGATCGGCGCGCCGACGAGACCCGGCGGCAGCCCGCCGTCGAGCCGGATCAGCTGCTCGAGGCGGCCGCCGCGCCAGGTGCGCCATTCGCCACCGACCGCCCCGACGTGGCCGAAGCTCGCGTGCATCTGCCCCGAGGGGTCGCGGCCGGTCGCGAAGACGGCGTCGCCGACGCGCGGCGCCGGGGCCGGCATGCGCTCGGCAGCAGGCACGGCCACGCCGGTGAACGTCACCACCGCGAGATCGGTGCCGCCGTCGATGCCGCGCACCTCGCCGTCGGCTTGCTCGCCGTTCGGAAAAGCGATCGAGACGCGCGGATGGCGCCACAGCATCGCAGCGCTGGCGACCGCGACCCCCTCGCGCAGGACAAGGCCGGTGGCGCGGTGCCGGCGCGTCGTCAGGCCGATCACCGAAGCGGCGATCCGTTCGACATGGTCGGGCAGTGTCGGAGAAGGGTTGTCGGGGCTCATGGCATCACGGGCAGTGGTCGATGGGCCGATCGTGCGCGGTCGCGCCGCATCGCGCCTCCTCCGATCGGCGGGCCTGCCCCTGCCCGATCGGGCAGGCCTCGCGTCGCAGTTGAGGTCAGCGGAGAAAGCCTCAAGAGTGCGCCGTGCGGGTCGAGCCCTCATCGCATGTCCTTGGCGCGCCTGCGGACTTGATCGGCTTTCCAGCGAGGCGGCGGGGTCGGCGCGGTAAAACGTGTCGACCACCAACAAGGAGCTTCCATGAGCGAGAAGAAGGCGAACGTCCACTGGGAAGGCGGCGGCCGCAACGGCAAGGGCCAGATCAGCACCGAGACCGACGCGCTGAAGGCTTATCCGTACGGCTTTGCGAGTCGCTTCGAAGACGACCGGCGCGGCACGAATCCGGAAGAGCTGCTCGGTGCGGCGCATGCAGCCTGCTTCACGATGGCGTTCTCGTTCGCCTGCGACAAGGCCGGCTTCGCGACCGGTGCGGTCGACACGACGGCGAGCGTGCGGCTGGTCAAGCAAGGCGAGGGCTTCGCCATCGATCGCATCGCACTGACCATGCAGGCCAGCGTGCCCGGCATCGGAGAAGAGCAGTTCCAGCAGATCGCGCAAGGCGCAAAGGCCGCATGCCCGCTGTCGAAGGCACTCGCCAGCGTTCCGGAGATCACGCTGGTCGCGACGCTGCGGGCTTGACGGCGTTCAGCTTGCCAAGCATGTCTTGCGAAGCGAATCGGTGAGGGTTCGAGCCGCCGGTCGCGCCTCGATGCGGCGCTTTACGATGGCCGTGCGCTGCGGCTTCGTCGTGGCCGCGGTCTTCGCGCTGAACGCGCCAGCCCGCGCGATCGACCTCGCGCCGCTCTGGAACTTCAGCGACGTGCCTGGCAGCGAGCAGCGCTTTCGCGACGCACTCGCCACCACGACCGGCGACGATGCGCTGATCCTGCAGACGCAGATCGCGCGGACCTACGGGCTGCGCAACGACTTCCCGAAGGCGCGCGAGATCCTGCGCGGCATCGAGCCGCAGCTCGCATTTGCGGGTGCCGAGGCGCGGGCCCGCCATGCACTCGAGCTGGGTCGCACCTATGCGTCGGCCGCGCATCCGGCGGCGTCGATCGACGACGAGGCGAAGACGCGTGCGCGCGCTGCCTTTCTCGCTGCTCACGACCTCGCGAAGACCGGCCAGCTCGACGGCCTCGCGATCGATGCGCTCCACATGATGGCCTTCGTCGACACCGCCCCCGACCAGCAGTTGCGTTGGGGCGAGCGGGCGCTGGAGATCGCGATCGAGTCGACACAGCCGGCAGCGAAGCGCTGGGAGCCTTCGCTGCGCAACAACATCGGCTATGCGCTGCACGAGCTCGGCCGCTACGACGAAGCGCTGGCCGAGTTCCGGCGCGCCGTGGTGTTGCGGGAAAAGGGCGGCGATGCCGCGGCGCTGCGCGACGCACGCTGGATGGAGGCATGGACCCTGCGCGCGCTCAAGCGGATCGAGGAGGCCATCGCGATCCAGACCAAATTGGAGACGGAGTACGCCACGTCCGGCACGACGAACCGCGACGTGTTCGAGGAGCTCGAATTGCTCTACCGCGCGAAAGGCGATGCCTCGATGGCGCGTCGCTACGCCGAACGCAAAGACGCTGCGCCGCGCTGACGCTGCAGTGCGCTGACTCCTACCGCGCCAAGACGCGTCGGTGGCGTGGCGCGCTCGGTGGACGCGCGAGGCGGACCGGAAACAACCGGGGCGCGCGACGCTCGGCGCCGCGTGCCCGATGCCTTCAGTTCACGCGCGGTTGCGACACCGGCGCCGGCGGCAGCGGCTGGCCGCCGGGACCCGCCGCAAACGTCAGCGGAGACACCGCTTCCTGCTGGCCGGCGCCCGGCTTGCTCCAGTCGCACACGCCGGTCGGGAAGACCGCGTTGAGGCGCGACAGCTGACCGGCGGACATCGTGGCCGG
>JBDSAB010000159.1:0-7823 GCA_039922395.1 Caldimonas sp. | reverse complement strand
ACCACGGCATGGCGGTGACGCCGATCGCGCCGGGCAACGATGTGTTCCTGCACGTCGGCGCAGGGGCCGACTACGGCAACACCTTCTTCATCGACGGGAAGGTCTATGACATGACCCGCGACGATATCGTCGTCCGCCTCAGCGACGTCGACGCTCAGGAACGTCAGCGGCGAGCGCCACGTCTTCCACATCCACCAGATGGACTTCCTCGTCCAGTCGATCAACCATCGCGACGCCGACGAGATCGGCCTGCGCGACGTCGTCGACATTCCCTTCCAGGACAACGGCGTTCCGGGCGAAGTCAAGCTCATTGTTCCGTTCACCGATCCGACGATGGTCGGGCGTTTCGTCTTTCACTGTCACATCGTCGAGCACGAGGACAACGGGATGATGGCCAATGTCGTCGTTCTGCCGCCGGGCATCAACTCGATGCCGCTGGCGACGATGCGCACCGTCGGGTCGGCGGGCAGCCGGTTCGCGGCGCCGTCTTCGCTGCGAGGGCCTGCAGGCGTCGATGGATTGTTGGCCACGGCGCAGGCCCTGTCGAATCCCCTGCAGCGCTGGCTGGGGCGCGTGCCGGCTTTTGATGCATTGGCGCTCGAGGCGCCGATCTGCCGGACGCGCGTGGTTCAGTAAGCACGCTGCACGTCGAGTCGTCCCCGAGGCTAACGCGACGTCGGACCTTTCTTCACCGGCCCAGGCCGGTCGGCAGTTCATCGGTCCAATCTCCATCTCATCGGTCATGGCGATCGCCCGTGGGCATCCGTCGCGAGCCGTATGGCGTGCCGGGGCGAGTAGCCGAAGTGCTCGTGGAAGGAGCGGCTGAACTCGGCCGCGCTGCTGAGTGCGCGCATGGTCGCCGCGGTCTCACGCCTGGCTGACCGCGTAGGCATCGTTCAGTTCAAGAGGGCTTGAAGATGTGGATGGTCTCGCCGCGCGCCAGCATCTCCACCAACTGGTCGATGCGTTTCGCGCGCGTCTCGGCCTTCACGGCCGTCTGTATGCGCCACAGGACCGCGTAGCGATTGGCCGCGTTGATCGTTGCAAAGAATGCCTTGGCCCTCGGCTCGGCTTCCAGCGCCGCCAACAAGTCCTCGGGCGCTGCGGACGTGCGCGCTCCATCGTAGGCCCGCGCCCAGCGTCCGTCGGCCTTGGCGGCCTCGATCTGCGCGTAGCCGGGCGCCTGCATGCGGCCCGCCTCGACGAGCGCCGCGACCCTGTCGACGTTGATCTTCGACCAGATGCTGCGCGCGCGCCGCGGCGTGAATCGCTGAAGAAAGTACTGATCGTCCAGGCCCTTCTTCTGGCCGTCGATCCACCCCCAGCAGAGCGCGATCTCCACCGCCTCGGGGTAGGTGACGCTGGGTTCATGGGCGCCTCGCTTGGCGATCTTGAGCCAGAGGCCGTCGGAGGTGGCGGAATTCTTCTTCAGCCAAGTGCTGAAAGCCTTGGCGCTCTTGAACAAGGTCGGGGAGGAGTCGGGTTGGATGGCGGATCTGGCGGCAGGCATCGCATGCAGTGTGCCGCAAGGGAGCCCGCACGAAATGGCATGCGCCGGTGCATCGTCACCGCCCGCTGCCCGACAGCCTCGACCCTCTGACGCGCCCATCGGATCCGCCCAGGCTACCGAACGAGTGCGCGGAAGGCGCGGCTCGTCTCAATAGGTCCGGTAAGGGAGGAACTTGCCGGACATCGTGATCGAGACGCGGTCCCCCTTCTCGTGCGCTTCCCGCTTCAGGTCCATGTGGAAGTCGATCGCGCTCATGATCCCATCGCCGAATTCCTCGTGGATCAGCTCCTTGAACGTCGTTCCGTAGACGCTGATGAGCTCGTAGAACCGGTAGATCAGCGGATCGGTCGGCACCGCCGTCGGCAGCGATCCCTTGTACGGCACCACCTGCAGCCAGGTGCGCTCGGTTGCGTCGAGGTCGAAGATGTCGCCGACGATGCCGGCCTGTTCGGCGGTGAGCGTCATCTGCCCGAGGCAGGCCGCGGTGACCCATTCCTTGCTCAGCCCGACCTTCCTGGCGACGTCGCCCCATTTCAAGCCCTTGGCGACCTTGGCGAGGACGATCTTTTCGGTGACGGCGATGCGGCTCATGGCGAATCCTTGTGACGTGGTGATGTGACAGGCGACGTGCGGGTCAGGCACGCGGCCATCGGAACTTGCGATCGGCCTCGAGGATGGCGACGTCGTTGATGCTCGCCTCGCGCCGGCGCATCAGGCCGCGATCGTCGAACTCCCACTGCTCGTTGCCGTGCGAGCGCCACCACTGGCCGGCGGCGTCGTGGCATTCGTACTCGAAGCGCACCGAGATGCGGTTGCCGTGGAAGGCCCAGAGCTCCTTCTTCAGCCGGTAGTCGAGCTCGCGCTCCCACTTCTTCCCGAGGAAGGCGCGGATCGCGTCGCGGCCCGAGAAGAAGTCGGAGCGGTTCCGCCAGACCGAGTCTTCGGTGTAGGCAGCGGCGCAGCGATCGGGGTCGCGGCTGTTCCAGGCGTCCTCGGCCTTCTGCACCTTGGCGGTCGCAGTGTCGAACGTGAAGGGCGGCAGCGGCGGGCGGAGGTCGCTCATGCCGGTCGCGCCTTCATCCGCACGACGTTGGCCGCAATCGGCGCCGGTTCGCCGGGAACCGGCGCCTCCTCGAGACCCGGCGAGACCACCGGTGGCGTCGCCGCGGTACGGCCGTTCGCAAGGTCCTTCGAGCGGCTCACCAGGAAGTCGACCAGATGATTGCGGATACGGTAGTACTGCGGATCGTGGTGCAGCGTCGCCCGCTGGCGGCTGCGCGGCATGGTGTTGCGGACGATCTCGCCGATGCCCGCGCGCGGCCCGTTGCTCATGAGCAGGATCCGGTCGGCGAGCAGGATCGCCTCGTCGACGTCGTGGGTGATCATGAACACCGTCTGCCGCGTGGCGGCGCAGATGCGCAACAGCTCGTCCTGGATCGTGCCCCGGGTCAGCGCGTCGAGCGCGCCGAAAGGCTCGTCGAGCAACAGCATCTTCGGCTCGATGGCGAAGGCGCGGGCGATGCCGACGCGCTGCTTCATGCCGCCCGACAGCGCGGCCGGCTTCTTGTCGATCGCCGAGCCGAGGCCGACCAGCTCGACGTACTTCTCGACCTGCGTGTCGACCTCGGCGGCCGTCATGTCGGGCCACTTGCTGCGCACCGCGAAGGCGATGTTGCCGCGCACCGTGAGCCAGGGCATGAGCGCAGGGCCCTGGAACACGACGCCGCGCTCCAGGCTCGGGCCGGCGAACTCGCGGCCACTCATGAAGACATGGCCGACGCTGGCCGTCTCCAGGCCGGCAAGGACGTTGAGGATGGTGGTCTTGCCGCAGCCGGAGTGGCCGACGATGCAGACGAACTCGCCCGGCCCGATGTCGAAATTGACGCGCTCGAAGACCGGCTCGGTCGCGCCCTCGAAGGTCTTGCCCAGGCCTTCGACGCGGAGGAAGGGCGGTGTATCGGCCGCGGCTTCAGTCGGCATACGACACCGCCTTCTGGGCCCGCGCGAACACCATGTCGAGGGCCATGCCGACGACGCCGATCACGAGGATCGCGAAAACCACGCTCGAGAGCGCCAGGTTGTTCCACTCGTTCCACACGAAGTAGCCGATGCCGGTGCCGCCCACCAGCATCTCGGCGGCGACGATCACCAGCCACGCGATGCCCATCGAGATGCGCATGCCGGTGAGGATGGTCGGTGCCGCGGCAGGCAGGATCACCTGGAGCGCCTTGCGCAGGGGCTTGACCTCGAGCGTGCGCGCGACGTTGAGCCATTCGCGCCGCACGCTGGAGACGCCGAATGCCGTGTTGATCAGCATCGGCCAGACCGAGCAGATGAAGATGACGAAGATGCCGGAGACGGACGAATCCTTGATCGTGTAGAGCGCAATCGGCATCCAGGCGAGGGGCGAGATCGGCTTCAGCACCTGGATGAAGGGATCGAGCGCGCGGTAGACGAGCGGGCTCATGCCGATGAGGAAGCCGAGCGGAATCGCGACCAGCGCCGCCAGGCCGAAGCCGAGTGCCACGCGCATGAGCGAATGCCCGAGCTGGATGCCGATGCCCTTGTCGTTGGGGCCGTTGTCGTAGAACGGATGCGCAAGCTGGGTGGCGATGGTCGAGCCCATCTGCGCCAGCGTCGGAAAGCCGCCGTTCTTCGGCGCAGCGATCGGGTCCCTGCCGAGCATCTTCTGGTACTCGATCTGCTCCGGTGTCTGGCCGGTCGCGGCCGCGCCACCCGCGGCCGGCGCGGTGGCGGCGTGCCAGATCGCGAGGATCGCGAGCAGGATCAGCCCGGAGAGGAGCGCCGATTGCACGCGGAGTCGGGTCGCCGGCTTCATGTGATTGCCCCAGCGGCAGCGGCACCCACCCTCACGCCTTCCGGATCGCGAAGCTGTCCGCGTATTCCGCCGCCCTGGCCGGATCGAACTCCTTGCCCATGACCTTGTACTTCCGGTACGCCCCGTCGGGCACCTTCTGGTCGAGCGCCTTCATCTGCTTCTTGGCATCGGTCAGCAGGAACACCTGCTCCGCGATCTGCCGGTAGTTGACATCGCCCTTGATGTAGCCCCAGCGCTTCATCTGCGTCAGCATCCAGACCGCCATGCTCTGCCACGGCACCGGATCGAAGTCGGCGCGGTCGGGAACGTTCTTCACGTTGCCCAGGCCGTCGGCGAACTTGCCGGTCAGCACCTGGTTGATCACGGTCTCGGGCTGGTTCAGGTACGCGGGCGGCGCGATCAACTTGGCGATGAGCTCGCGGTTCTTCGGGTCGCGCGCCATGGCGGCAGCGGTGAGCACGGCGCGGTAGAGCGCGGCGAAGGTGTTCGGGTTCTGCTGGATGAAGGCCTCGCTGGTGCCGAAGGCGCAGCACGGGTGGCCGTCCCAGAGCTCCTTCGACAGCAGGTGGATGAAGCCGACCTCGTCGTAGACCGCGCGCTGGTTGAACGGATCCGGGCCGAGGAAGCCGTCGATGTTGCCGGCGCGCAGGTTGGCCACCATCTCCGGCGGCGGGACGACGCGGATCTGCACGTCCTTGTCGGGATCGATGCCCGACTCCGCCAGGTAGTAGCGGAGCAGGAAGTTGTGCATCGAGTAGTCGAACGGCACGGCGAGCTTGAAGCCCTTCCAGTTCTTCGGGTCGCGGTTGTCCTTGTGCTTGTTGGCCAGCGTGATCGCCTGGCCGTTGATGTTCTGGATCGTCGCGACGCGCATCGGCTGGGCCACCGAGCCGAGCCCCATCGAGATCGCGATCGGCATCGGCGAGAGGAAGTGCGTGGCGTCGTATTCCTTGTTCAGCATCTTGTCGCGGATCAGGGCCCAGCCGGCCGTCTTGGTCAGCGCAACGTCGAGGCCCTGCTGGCGATAGAAGCCGAGCGGGCCGGCCATGATCAGCGGCGTGGCGCAGGTGATGGCGATGAAGCCGACCTTGAGCTCCTTCTTCTCGAGCGGGCCTTTCTCCTCTGCCATCGCCTCGAGCGCGCCGATCGGCAGCAGCGAGGCGATCGCGGCGCGCGCGGTGCCGGCCCCGACCGCCTTCAGGAACCGACGGCGCAAGGCCTCGTTCGGCAGGAGCGCGCGAACCAGCGTCGACTCGATGCGCTCCGCGAACGAGGACGCTCCGTCGGCCGCCGCGCCAACGCCGACGGCGGGCGCGATCGTCGTCGCGGCCTCGTCGACCTGCGCGTCGGGCGAGTGCGACCTTCCGCAGGCGCAGCGCAAGGCCATCGGTCGGTCGGCATCGTAGGGGTCGTTCATCGAAGCTCCAGGGTGAGGAGGAAGCGTAGGGACGCGACGGCCCGGGCGCCATCGCGGATTCGGGCAACGGCGCGTAGGGCTGGCACTACACGCCGCCCGTCAGAGCGGAACGAGCTCGGCCCGCACCGCATAGAGCGCGAGCTCGACGTCGTTGCGCGCGCCGGTCTTCTCGAGGATGCGGGCGCGGTAGGTGCTGACCGTGTTCGACGAGAGCGCCAGCTCGCCGGCGATCTCGCCGACGCTGCGCCCGGCCACCAGCCGCTGGAACACCTGGTACTCGCGGTGCGAGAGCTGCTCGTGCAGCGGCGCGGCCGCGTCGGCGCCGTGCCGGCGGCCGATGGCGCTGGCGAGCTGCTCGGCGACCACGGGCGTGATGAAGAGCCCGCCACCCGCCACCTTGCGGATGGCCGCGGCCATGGTTTCGGGGTCGGCGCCTTTGCCCAGGTAACCCGCGGCGCCGAGCTTCAGGCTGCGCACCGCGTACTGCTTGTCCGGATAGGTGCTGAGCATCAGCACGGGCAGCTTCCGGAACTCGCTCTTGAGCTGGCGCAGGACGTCGAGGCCGTCGCGGTGCGGCATGGCGATGTCCATCAGGATCACGTCGAGCGCGCCGTCCAGCTCGCGGACGATGCGCACCGCCTCGGGTCCGTTGGCCGCCTCGGCCGCGACCTCGATGCCCTCGGCATCCGCCAGCATCTGGCGCAGCCCCTGTCGAACGATGAAGTGGTCGTCGCAGACGAGAACGCGGATCACGTCGCGCCCTCCGCGTTCGCGACCGCGCTGGCCGGCGCCGCACCGGCCGCCTCGGGCTGCGGCATCGGCATGCGCAGCCGCACCGTGGTGCCCCGGCCCGGCACCGAGTCGAAGTCGACGCGGCCCCCGAAGTGCCCGGCGCGCTCGCGCATGCCCATCACGCCGTAGCTGGCCGGGCCGGCCAGCGCCCCGGGCGGCGCGCCGATGCCGTCGTCGTTCACTTCGAGATGCAGTTCCGGGCCGGGCGGGCCGTCGACATACAGCCGCGCGCGAATGCTCTTCGCGCGGGCATGCCGGGCGACGTTGCTGAGCATCTCCTGGAAGATGCGAAAGACCGCGATCGACCAGCGCTCGCCGGCCTGGCCCTTCGGCAGCTCGACGCCGGCGGCGACGTGCATGCGCAGATCGCAGCGCAGCTCGGCCGACTCGGTGAACTCCGTCGCCTGCCACTCGATCGCCGCCCACAGGCCCTGGTGGTCGAGGATGCTCGGGCGCAGGTCGGTGATGATCCTGCCGACCTTGTCGACCGCGGTGGCGATGCGCCCGGCGATGCCCCCGCACTTCTGCTGCAGCTGCGGCCGGTCGGCGACGCGCGACTGGACCCAGCTCACGTCCATCTTCAGCGCCACCAGCAGCGAGCCGAGCTCGTCGTGGATGTCGCGGGCGATGCGGGTGCGCTCCTCCTCGCGCACGGTCGCGAGGTAGGCCGAGAGCTGGCGCAGCTGCTCGAGCGCGCCGGAGAGTTGTGCGGTGCGCGCCTCGACCCGCGCCTCGAGCTCGCTCCGCGCCTGCAGCAGCAGGTCCTCGGCGAGGCGGCGCTCGGTGATGTCGATGAAGGTCACGACCGCGCCCTTCACCGCACCGGCCTCGATCATCGGATGCGACGAGTATTCGGCACTGAACGAGCTTCCGTCGGCGCGCCACAGCACCTCGCGGTCGATCCGGCAGGGCAGGCCGGAGCGGAAGGCATTGAAGATCGGGCAGTCGTGCTCCGGATAGTGGCTGCCGTCGGCATGCGAGTGGTGCATGAGGACGTGCATGTTTCGGCCGAGAACGTCTTCCGGACGGCGGCCCAGCATCTCGGCGCCGGCGCGGTTGATGAACGTGCAGCGACCGCCGTTGTCGACGCCGAAGATGCCTTCGCCGGTGGACTCGAGCAGCAGCGCCATCCGGCTCGCCGCAGCGTCGGCGCCCGCGGCATCGGCGGACGTCGGGGCGATGGCGCCGGCCGGGGCATTCATGCGCGGGAACGGTGCAAAGCCCGTGCCACGCCGTCCGGCGCGCTCCTGCGGCGTCGCGGTCAG
>JBDSAB010000158.1:0-2935 GCA_039922395.1 Caldimonas sp. | reverse complement strand
CGTTCGGACCGGCGGCCGGCCTCGAGCTGGTCGATGCACTGGTCGATGACCCGGCGCTCGGCGGCTACCACTTGCTGCCGAGCGTGCGCGGCGACCTGCTTGCCAAGCTCGGCCGCCATGCCGAGGCCGGGGCCGAATTCAGTCGCGCCGCCGGCATGACGCGCAACGCGCGCGAGCGCGAGCTGTTGCTGGCGCGTGCCGGGGAGGCATCGGCCGCAGCGGGCGGACCGCGGCACTGACCGACGGATTGGCTCGGTGAACGCTCAGCGCGCGCGATGCGTCAGTCGCGGCGGCGGCGCGCCAGGAACAGCACGACCGACGCACCTGCGAGCATCAACGCGAAGCTGGTCGGCTCCGGTACCGGCGAGATCGGCATCACCGCGAAGTTGCCGCCATACGAGGCAATGCCGGCGCTGTTGGTGCCGGTGAAGGTCAGCGTGTACAAGCCGGCGCCGAGCGAGACGCCGCTGCCGGGCAGCGCCCACACCTCGACCGGATCGCCGAGCAGCATCGAGAACGCGAAGGGGCCGCTCGGGCCGCTCAGTGCGACCGAGGTGAAATCGAGGTCCTGGTTGCCGTTGACCACCGTCGTCACGCTGCCGTTGGCAAGGCTCGGAACCGTGAGCGTGAAGGTCAGCGTGTCGACGAACGAGCCGGCGATGGGCGTGTTCGAGAACCCGGCGCTGCCGGACGCCAGATCGAGGGCGCCGAGATTGGCAGCGAAGACTTCGCCGCAGGCCAAGGCCCATGCGAGCGATGTCGAGAGGAGCGAGGGCTTGAGGGTCATGTTTCCTCCTGGCGAGCTGGCTTGTGGCCGGTAAATGTTGCAGTGCAATATCCGGGCCAAGCAGCGTCTTTGGGCGCGTCGATCGCTGCCAGTGCGACCGTTGGTTGGTGCGATGTCGCACCATGCGTTGGCTGTCTTTGCTTCGCATCAGCCCGACACACGCATTGGCATCCCGCACGCCGATCTGCGAGGCGCGTTGGAACGAAAGCTCGGCGATCGGGCCGAACTCCAGCCGGTTTCTTCGCCTTGCAGCGCTGGCGCTAGATCACGCGAAGAAGCCGTGTCGCCGGATCGATCTCGACCGTCGCGCCGTGCGGCACCTGGGCGGTGATGTCGCCGTCGAAGCCGGCCAGCATCGTGACGTCGCCGAAGGCGGCGCCCTGAACGAGGATCGGGTTCACGCTGTTGAAGACGATCGCGAGCGGCACGACGCCGCGCGATGCCATCTCGCGCAGCATCCACGCGCTCGCGACGCCGCCCTTCGCGGTGTCGAGCACGAGCACCTTGCCGACGTACGACTGGCCGACCAGCTTGTGGGCCGGCCGCGAGAACGTGCCGGCGATGCGGTCGAGGTCGTAGCGCGCCGAGAAGCCGTCGTGGGCGACCAGCGCGATGCCGCGGACCCTCGCGCCGATCGCATGGCGCGCGGTGAACTCGCGAGGCGTGCCGGCCCCAGCGGCCTTCGCCGCATCCGCGCTCATGCGAGCCTCCCGGTCTCGGCGGCCTCGACGCACCGCTCCATCGACGCCAGCATCGGCACATAGCCGTAGCCGCCGAGGATGTTGACGAGCTTCGCACTGTTGGTCGCGAGGCGCTTCCAGCCGTTCGCCTCGGCCACTTCGCGCGCATACGACTGGTAGAAGCACATGCCGGAGAGCACCTGACCGCCGGCGCCTTCGATCCGTTCGGTGTAGCCGAAGCGGTCGCAGTCGGGCTTGACCTGCGGGCTCGTCACCGCGAGCAGCGGCTTGACGAAGCGCCGGCCATCGCAAAGGTCGGCGATCCGGCGCAGCTCGTAGAGGCTCAGCTGCGGCGCCGAGAACACGACCACGTCGACCTCGTCGGTGGTCGCGTACGCGCGCTGCAGCGCCTGCACGTCGGCCGCACCGATGCGATGGGCGACCGGCAGGCGCTCGCCGCCGACATCTTCGAGGCGCATCGCTTCGGGCGTGATGCCGACCAGGTGGAACAGCGCGATCGAGCCGAAGCTCGCCATCGCCGCGCCGAAGTGCTTCATCGCATCGGAGCCGGGCACGCCGTCGAGCCCTTCGACCACCGGCACGGCCCAGTAGTTGCCGGCGAGGCGCCCGATCACGCCGCCGAGCGCGCCCCAATCGTTCAGGCTCTGCGGCGTCGTGTCAACGCGAAAGCGCACCGTCGCCTGGCGCTGCGCGTCGAGGTGAAAGCCGTAGCGCGGCGTGCGGCCGGTCAGGCCGGCCGACAGCGCCGACGGGCCACCCTCGAAATTCGAGCGCGCGCCGCAGATCGCGTTCGAATAGATCACGACGCCGGTGTCGCCGAACGCAAGGTGCTCGCCGCGCGTCGGCGCCTGGATCGTCTGGTAGTTGATGCAGGTGTCGGTCATCGCGACGCCGAGCCGCACGAACGCGTCGATGGCGCGCCGCTCGAGCGTCAGCATCCATGGCGCCTGCTTCAGCATGGCGGCCTTCGCGAAGTCGGTGCCGCGCGGATCGGTGATGGTCGGGATGCGGACGCGCGCCCCGCGCTCGTCGGCATCGGCGAGCTCCTCGAGCCAGCGCACCCCCGACTCGCCGAGGCTCTCGGTGTCAGCCATGATGTGGGCCTGCGTGACCGGCACGAAGTCGACGGCGCCGAAGAAGTCGCCGACCTTGATCTGGTGCTCGATCGCGATCTGCGCGACGCGGCCGAGCGCGCCGGCGCGCATCGCCTGCTCTTCGTCGTCGAGCTTCATGCGGCGCCCTTCGTCGTCGTCATTCGAGCGTCACGCCGGAGTCGCGCACCGCAGCGCCCCACTTCGCGATCTCGGCACGCTGGAACTCGGCGAACGGCTGGGCCGCGCCGCCCGGCTGCACGCCGATCTCGACCAGCTTCTCGCGAAACGCCTCGGCCTGCACGATGCGGGCGGCTTCGGCCGCCAGCTTCGCGGCGATCGGCGCCGGCAACCCG
>JBDSAB010000157.1:0-3784 GCA_039922395.1 Caldimonas sp. | reverse complement strand
GCCGTCAGTGCGACCGCGACCCCGGAGCGCGCCAGGATTCGCGATGCATTCGATCGGACGTTGATCCGCTTTCAGGCCGACCCGACGCTGTCGCGTGCCGATCGCCTCGGGGCCCTGGTCGGCCGCGTCGACCTGGCGCGGGCCGACGTGGCGAAGCCGGCGGCCGAAGGCACATCGGGTGCGAAGCCCGTGCTGACGCCGCTGGCGCCGAGCCTGCTCGCCGACGTGCGGGACCAGGCCGCGCGCGCTGACCGCGAGATCACCGACGGCTACGAGCGCCAGGCCGTGATCACCACAGCCGCCTACCTGCTCGCCCACGCCGACTTGCCGGCCGAGGCGGACGCGCTGCTGATGGGCAACCTGGCGAAGAGCCATTCGCCGTACTACCTGATGACCGGGCTGGCCGAGAACGCCGCGGAACGCGGGGACGCGAAGACGGCGCTGCGCTGGCACCGCGAGGCCTTCGAGAAGAGCGAAGGCCCGGCGACACGGCTGCAATGGGGCGCCCGCTACGTCGGCGCGCTGGTCAAGTTCGCGCCGCAGGACGAGGCCGAGATCGGCCGCGTCGCCGGTCAGCTGCTCGATGAGGCGGCGGCCCAGCCGAACGTGTTCTACGAACGCAGCGCGCGCTCGCTGCGCCGCGTCAGCACGCAGTTGCGGGACTGGAGCCGGGGTGGCGCACACGACGCTGCGCTGAAGAAGTTCGACGCGCAGCTGCAGACGCTATGCACTCGCCTCGATGCCGCCGACGGCCAGCGCGCGACCTGCGACGCGCTGTCGAAGCCGGAGGCGAAGAAGGATGCCTGAGCGCACGTGGGCCGACTGCGCACGGCGGACGTTGCCGTAGCATCCGCGCCATGCCGGGCGTGCCGCCGAACCTGACTTCGCGAGTGTCTCGACGACGCTGGCTCGTCGCGGTGGCATTGACGGCGGTCTGCTCGGTCCGCGCCGCGCCGTCGGCGCCGGCCGCACCGCCTTCGGCGCCGGCCGACGCACCCCCCGCCGTCGCCGCGCCGTCGGCCGTGCAGGCGCCCTGGGTCCACGGCTACGCCTCGTACGGCGAGCCCAAGTACCCGCGCGGCTTCGACCACTTCGGCTACGTCAACCCGACCGCGCCGAAGGGCGGCACCTTGTATTTGCGCAACCCGGATCGGCGCTCGAGCTTCGACAAGTTCAACCCGTTCACGATCACCGGCAATGCGCCGGCCGCGCTGATGCTCTTCCTGATCGAGCCGCTCACCGTGATGGCGGGCGACGAGCCGCAGACGATGTACGGCGTGCTGGCCGAGGAGATGCAGGTCGCGCCCGACAAGTCGTCGATGAGCTTCCGGATCAACCCGAAGGCGCGCTTCCAGAACGGCGACCCGGTGACTGCCGCCGACGTCAAGTACAGCTACGAGTCGCTGGCGAGCAAGTACGCCGCGCCCGCCTACCAGACCGCGCTCGCCGGGGTCGAGAAGGCGACGGTGATCGACGAGCGGACGATCCGCTTCGACCTGAAGGACCGGTCGAACGACATGGTCTTCACGCTCGGCGGGTTGCGCGTCTTCTCGCGCAAGTGGGCGCTCGGCCCGGACGGCCAGCCGAAGCGCTTCGACCAGATCGTCACCGAGTACCCGATCGCGAGCGGCCCGTACCGGATCGACGTCGCGGCCTCGGGCCGGCGGTTGGAGCTGAAACGCAATCCCGACTACTGGGCGCGCGACATCGGCTCGAGGCGAGGCTTCTACAACTTCGACCGCATCGTCTACCGCTACTACCAGGACCAGGCGGTCGCGCGCGAGGCGTTCAAGGCCGGCGAGTTCGACATCTTCAAGGAGTACGGTGCGCGCAGCTGGGTGCGCCAGCACAAGGGCCCGAAGTGGGACGACGGGCGCATCAAGAAAGATCTGTTCGAGACGGCGGTCGGCCAGGGCCTGCAGTCGTACCAGCTGAACACGCGCCGGCCGAAGTTCCAGGACATGCGGGTGCGCGAAGCGCTCGACTACACCTACGACTTCGACACGCTGAACCGCCTCAAGCTCTACAAGCGGACCAACAGCCTCTTCAACAACTCCGAGTTCGCCGCCGAAGGCCTGCCGTCGCCGGGCGAGCTGAAGCTGCTCGAGCCGTTCCGGAGCCAGTTGCCGCCCGAGGTCTTCGGTCCGGCGTTCGTCGCGCCGCGGACACACAGCGAGCCGAAGGAGCTGCGCGCGAACCTGCTGAAGGCGCGCGCGCTGTTCGAGCAGGCCGGCTGGAAGGTCGCGGCCGACGGCAAGATGCGCAATGCCAAGGGCGAGGCGTTCGAGATCGAATACCTGTCGCCGAGCGAGGGCACGCGGATGCCCGACTGGGAGCTGAACCTCGAGAAGCTCGGCATCGCGCTGAAGATCCGCTCGGTCGACTTCGCGCTGTACCGCCGGCGCCTCGAGGAGTTCGATTTCGACATGGTCACGATCGTCGATGGCGACTTCACGTTGCCGTCGCCGACCGACCTGTCGACCAGCTACGGCAGCAAGGCGGCCGACGAGAAGGGCAGCAACAACCTGCGCGGCGTCAAGAGCCCGGCGGTCGACAAGGTGCTCGAGGCGATGCTCGGCGCGCGCACCCTCGACGAGCTGCGCGACGCCGCGCGCGCGCTCGACCGCATCGTGATGTGGAGCCATTACCAGGTGCCGGACCTGTATGCATCGGACGAGAAGGCGTCGTACTGGAACCGCTTCGGCATGCCGGCCGCGCGGCCGAAGTACTTCACGCTCGAAAGCTCGCTGAGCGAATGGCCGGCCTGGGCCGTGACCACCTGGTGGGTCCTCGATCCGGCCAAGCGATGAGACGATCGATGGAGTGCCTGCCGTGCTGAGCTACATCCTGAAGCGCCTGCTGCTGATGGTCCCGACCTTGATCGGCGCGCTGACGATCACATTCATCGTGATCCAGTTCGTACCGGGCGGGCCGATCGACCAGCTCGTTGCCGAATCGAAAGTGAGCCAGAAGGGCGAAGGCGGCGGCTACCGTGCAAGCCGCGACAGCGATGCCAAGCAGATCGCCGAGCTGAAGAAGCTGTACGGGTTCGACAAGCCGGCGCACGTGCGCTACGTCGAGATGATCGGGAGCTTCCTGCGCTTCGACCTCGGCCGCAGCTTCTTGCAGAACAAGGACGTCTGGCTGCTGATCAAGGACAAGCTGCCGGTCTCGATCAGCCTGGGCGTCTGGACCTTCCTGCTGTCGTACCTGATCTCGATCCCGCTCGGCGTCGCCAAGGCGGTGCGCGAGGGCACCCGGTTCGACACCTGGACCTCGGTCGTCGTGCTGATCGGCTACGCGATCCCGGGCTTCGTGCTCGGCGTGCTCCTCATCGTGCTGTTCGCGGGCGGCGCGTTCTACGAGTGGTTCCCGCTGCGCGGCCTGACCTCGGACAACTGGAGCGAGCTGGCGTGGCCGGCGCGCATCGCCGACTATCTCTGGCACCTGACCTTGCCGCTGCTCTGCCTGGTCGTCGGCAGCTTCGCGGTCGTCACGATGCTGACCAAGAACACGTTCGTCGAGGAGATGAGGAAGCAGTACGTGCTGGTCGCGCGCGCGCGCGGCCTGTCGCAGAAGCGGGTGCTCTACAAGCACATCTTCCGCAACGCGCTGATCCCTCTCGTGACCGGCTTTCCGGCTGCGTTCGTCGGCGCGTTCTTCGCCGGCTCGGTGCTGATCGAGACGCTGTTCTCGCTCGACGGCCTCGGCCTGCTGGCGTATGAATCGGTGGTCCGGCGCGACTACCCGGTCGTCCTCGGCTCGCTCTACCTGTTCACGTTGA
>JBDSAB010000156.1:0-10263 GCA_039922395.1 Caldimonas sp. | reverse complement strand
GTGCAGACCTATTTCTTCCGTCGCACGAACATGAACGCGCTCGGTCAGGCGCGCAGCTGGACCGATCACCTGCTCTGGCATCACGCCGCGCACACGGTCGACCTGTTCGCGTACCAGACCGGCGGCCAGATCGTGCAGGCCAACGCCGTCCAGGGGCCGATCCATCCGGCCCTCGGCATCGCGATGGACATGAGCATCCAGTTGAAGAGCAGCACCGGCGCGGTCTGCACCTTGAGCCTGTCGTTCAACAACGATGGCCCGCTCGGCACCTTCTTCCGCTACATCGGCGACAGCGGCACCTACCTGGCGCGCTACGACGACCTGTTCGACGGCAAGGAGCAGAAGATCGACGTCTCGAAGGTCGACGTCTCGATGAACGGCATCGAGCTGCAGGACCGCGAGTTCTTCGCGGCGATCCGTGAAGGGCGCGAGCCGAACTCGAGCGTCGCGCAGGTGTTGCCGTGCTACCGCACGCTGCACCAGCTCGAGCAGCAGCTGGACGCTGCCGGATGACACGCCGGGAACGATGAAGCGCCGCCTGCTGCTCGCCCTCGGCGGCTGCAGCCTCTGGCGAAGCGCGTTCGCTCAGACGACCTGGCCGAGCCGGCCGATCACGCTGGTCGTCCCGTTCGGGCCGGGCGGCATCGCCGATCTCACTGCGCGCACGGTCGCGCAGGCGATGCAGCGCAGCCTCGGCACAGCGATCGTCGTCGACAACCGCCCGAGTGCCGGCAGCGTCGTCGCATCGACCGTGGTCGCGAAGGCACCGCCCGACGGCTACACGCTGCTGCTGATGAGCAATGCCAACGCGGTCAGCACCGGGCTGTTCAAGAAGCTGCCGTTCGACGTGGTGAAGGACTTCGCGCCGATCACGACCCTGGGCTTCTTCGACCTCGGCGTGTTCGTCCCTGCCGCTTCTCCGATGCGCAACCTCGGCGATGTCGTCGCGCGCGCGAAGGCGGAGCCGGGGCGCCTGACGATCGGCACGATCGCGGTCGGCAGCTCGCAGCACCTGGCGGCCGAGCTGTTCAAGACGAAGGCCGGCATCGACGCGCTGATCGTTCCGTACAAAGGCACGCCGGCGGTGCTGACCGCCTTGCGCGCCGGCGAGATCGACGCGGCCTTCGAGATCCTCGGGCCGATGCTGCCGCAGGTGAGCGCGAAGGCGGTTCGCGTGCTGGCGGTCACGTCCGACAAGCGCCCTGCGGGGTGGGCCGATGTCCCGACGGTCGCGGAAGCGGGTGTGCCCGGCTACGTCGTCGCGTCGTGGAACGCGCTCGCCGCGCCGGTCGGCACGCCGGCCGCCGTCATCGAGCGCCTTCACGCGGTCGCCATCGAGGCGCTGGCGCAGCCCTCGGTACAGCATCGGTTGCAGGAGCTCGGCGTGCGCGCGCAGGGCGGCAGCCCGAAGCAGCTCGAGGCGCTGCTCGCCAGCGAGATCCGGCGCTGGGGCGAGGTGATCCGGGCGGCGAAGATCGAACCGGAATAGGGCCTGCCCGTTCGGATAGGCCCGCGCCATAGCGTCCGTATGGCGGCCCGGAGCCTGCCTTTTCGACTGTTCGGTCGGCGAGCTTTGCCGGGAGACTCCCGTGGTGAAGTTCTCCCTGAAGACCAAGGCCACCGCGCTGGTCACCGCCGTCGTCATCGTCGTCTTTGGCACGTTGGGCTACGTCCGGCACGAACACCTGGCGACCGAGCTGCTAAAGGTGCAATCGGAGCAGCAGGCGGCCCTCGCCGAGACCGTGGCGGCCGACCTCGCCGACAAGCTCGAAAGCCATCTGACCGTGCTCGAGCAGTCGGCCGGACCGCTCGATGCCGGCCTGATGGACGATGCCGAGAGCCGATCGCGCCTGCTGCATCGCCTCGGACCTGCACGTGCGTTGTTCGACGGCGTCGCCCTCGTCGCGCTCGACGGCACGGTGCTCGAGCACGAGCCGCCGATCGCCGGTCCGGGCCGCCCCAACCTGATCGATCGCGACTACTTCAGCCGGGTGCTGAGCAGCGGCCGCGGCACGATCTCCGCGCCGGTGCAGTCGCGCGCCGGCTTTGGCGCCGCGGTGATGATGGCGGCGCCGCTGCGCGACGCCGACGGCCGGCTGGCCGGCGTCCTCGTCGCGGCGTTGAAGCTGGACCGCCCGAACATGCTGGGCCGGCTCGCCCAGGCGACGGTGGGTCGGACCGGACACTTCGAGGTCGTGACGGGCGGCGTCGCGCCGGTGTTCGTGGTCCACCCCGACCGCGCGCGTCTGCTGGCGGCCGCGCCGCGCACCGTGCCGGTCGATGGCGCCCGGCACGACGTGATCACGCGGACGCCGGTTCGCACGGTCGGCTGGGAACTGCGCGTCGTCCTGCCCGCCGAGGAAGCGTTCGCGCCGATCGCGCGGGCCCGCGAGCGCCTCTGGTGGATCCTCGCCGGCCTGGCCGCGCTCTGCGCCGCGAGCACCTGGGTCGGCATGCACTTCCTGCTGCGCCCGCTGGCGACGTTGCGCGAATCGATGAAGGCGTTGCGCGAGGACGCCGACGCGGACCCCGCTGCCATCGACACCCGCGGCAGCGACGAGCGCGGCGATCTTGCCCGCGAGTTCGCGCTGCTGCTGCACGACCTGAGTGCCCGCCGCGCCGAGATCGCCGCCGTGGCCGACGCCTCGCCGCTCGGCTTCTTTCGCAGCGACGCCCGCGGCTATCTGACCTACGTCAATGACGCCTACCTGCAGATCCACGGCCTGCGCCGGGAGCAGGCGGCCGACGGCTGGCTCGCCATCATGAGCGAGGAAAGCCGCGCATCCGTGTGGAAGGACTGGCAGGTCGCGGTCCAGGAGCCGCGCCCGTTTCACGTGGTGCGCAAGATCGTTCGCGCCGACGGCACCGGCACTGTGCTGCGAATCCGCACCGCGCCGCTGCTCGTGAACGGCCGGCTCGAGGGTCACGTCGGCACGGTCGCCGACATCACGCAGGAAAGCGCGGCCGAGAACGCGATGCGCCTGCTCGCCGCGATCTTCGAGGCGACGACCGACTATGTGGTCCAGGCCGACGCCCGCGGTCGCATCACCTACATGAACGCGGCGGCGCGACGCATCTCCGGACTCGGCGCCGACGAGGCGATTCCGCACCGCGACTTCAGCGACTTCAACACGCCCGAGACCAACGCGCTGTACGCCCGGGTCATCGTGCCGGCGGTGAAGGCGAACGGCATCTGGGTCGGCGACACGACGGTCTACAACCACGAACGCAACCCGATCCCGGTGAGCCACATGGTGCTCGCGCACCGCGACAAGTCAGGCCGCATCGAGCACTACTCGGCCGTGATGCGCGACATCTCCGCGCAGGTCAGCGACCGGCGCTCGCTGCAACGGCAAGCGGCGACGTTGCGCTCGGTAACCGAGGCGATCCCGGCGATGGTCGAGGTCGTCGGCATCGATGGTCACTACCGTTTCGTCAACAGCGCGTTCGAGCGCTGGTGCGGCGCGCACCGCGACAGCATCATCGGCCGTTCATTGACGGAGGTGCTGGGCCGCCAGGAGTTCGAGCGCAGCCGCCCGTGGGTCAAGCGGGTGATGGCGGGCGAAACGGTCAACTTCGAGAAGCACCACGACGGGCGGGCCGGTGCCCGGCACCTGTCGATCAGCTACATCCCGCTCTGGCTCGGCGACGGCACGGTCGACGGCTTCGTCGGGGTCGCCCAGGACATCACCTTGCATCGCCAGGAGACCGGCCGCCTGCTCGAGCTCGCACACCGCGACATCCTGACCGGCGTGCTGAACCGGGCCGGCTTCGAGACGTTCCTCGAACGCTGCCTCGAGCAGAACCAGGGCGCGGAGATGGCGCTGCTCTACATCGACCTCGATCACTTCAAGCCGATCAACGACCAGCATGGCCACCCCGCGGGCGACCAGGTGCTGCAGCAGTTCGCGGACCGCATCAAGAAAGCGGTGCGGCCGAGCGATGCGGTCGCGCGCCTCGGCGGCGACGAATTCGCGGTCGTGCTGCTCGGCGTGCGCGCCATCGACAGCGCACACCGGGTGGCCGACAAGGTCGTGACGCTCGCGCGCACGCCGTTCGAGATCGAAGGCTTGTCGCTGAACGTCGGGGCCAGCGTCGGCGTCGCCTTCGGCATCAAGCCCGGAACCGGCTGGCGCGACTTTGTCGCGACGGCAGACTCGCTGCTGTACCAGGCCAAGCGGTCGGGTCGCGGACAGCACGCGAGCGTGCTGCACTAGCCGCGCGGCGTTCGCGCTGGCCAGGCGAATCGCCCGAGAGACGGGCGATCAGGTCAGAAACGTCAGAGCAGCCGACCGATCACGAGGCCGACCAAGAGCGCCGCGGCGAGGGCCTTCAACGGCTGCTCCTTCGTGTACTCGGTGACCGAGTCCCACGGGCCGATGACCCGGTCCAGCGTCGGCGAGACGGTGCTGCGAACGCTCTCCACCTTGTTCGAGACGTTGTCGAGCAGCGAATCGGTGACGCGACGGGTCGCCTCTACGGCCCTGTCGGCAGTCTGGGCCGCCCGGTCGACGACGTTCGATTCGCGCAAGGGGTTGTCAATGAGTTCCGACATGACGATCTCCACGGTGAGTAGCGTCCGCAAGATTAGCCGAAGAGGCCGGGCGCCCGCATCGGAAGCCCCCGTCCCGGGACGTAATCCCTCGCCTACGCGGCTGCCATCGCGTGATGCGCTCTGAAGCGCGCTTTCCGACGTCAAGCGGCATCGCCCGAGCGCGGTGGCGTGCCGCCGCGCAGCCTCGACCACGCGCTGCGAACGCGGCGCGCGCGATCCTCGAACAGGTAAGAAGCGGCGAGGGCGAGCAGCGCCGAAACCGCACCGGTCAGCAGCGCTTCGGCATGCAGGAAGCCGTAGTGGTTCGGATGCGCGTAGGCGTCGCCGAACGCAGTGAGTCCGCCGACGATCGCCGCGTTGCCGAGCCGATGGCGGTAGAGGCGCGCGACCGGCGTGAAGCTGAGCAGCAGGGCGATCACGCCGGTAACGAGGCCGGTCTGCAGGGCGGTCTGCCAATGGGTCGCGCTCCACAGGTTGCCCAGGCTGCCCGGCATGCACATCATGCAGGCGCTGGTCGGCTGCCAGAAGCGCTCGACGAAGAGTCGGATCCGGACTTTCCAGCCGAGCGGGGGCGCAGTGGACATCGAAACGAAGCGGGTGGGGATGGCTCGGGATGCTACGTCGTGCAGAGCGCCCGGTTCTTTCCGGCCGGTCACGTGGCCGCGCTCATTTCGAAGACTTCATCGGCATGAACGAGACGCCGCACCCGTGGCGGATCGCCCTGGCGATCCGCGCAGGCGACCTCGAGATCAGGACCGTCGGATGGCGTGATCGAGAGGCGACCAGACGCGCTCGAGGTAGTCGCGGACCGTGCGGTCCGATGAGAAGCGGCCCATCGCCGCGATGTTCGCGACGACGCGGCGCCCCCAGCCGGCGCTGTCCGCGAACAGCGCATCGACGCGCTCCTGCGCCTGCCAGTACGAGCCGAAGTCGGCCATCAGCATGTAGCCGTCGTGCTGCTGCAGTCCATCGGTCAGGCCGCGATAACGGCCCGGCTCGTCGGCCGAGAACGCGCCGTCGGCAACCGCACCGAGCGCGCGCTGCAGCGCCGCATTGCGCTTGATGTAGCGCGCCGGCTCGTAGCCCTTCTGCCGCAGGTCGCGGACGTCGTCGGCGCGCAGGCCGAAGACGAACATGTTGTCGGCGCCCATCGCCTGCGCCATCTCGATGTTGGCGCCGTCCCAGGTGCCGATCGTCAGCGCGCCGTTCAGCGCGAACTTCATGTTGCCGGTGCCCGAGGCTTCGGTGCCGGCGGTCGAGATCTGCTCGCTCAGGTCGGCGGCCGGGATGATCATCTCGGCCAGGTGGACGCCGTAGTCGGGCACGAAGACCAGCTTCAGGCGGCCGCCGACCCGTGCGTCGTTGTTGACGACCGCGGCGATGCCGTGCGCGAGCCGGACGATCTGCTTGGCCTGGTGATAGGCCGAGGCGGCCTTGCCGGCGATGAACACGGTGCGCGGCTGCAGGGCAGCGCCGTCGACGATCGCGTGGTAGCGGGCGACGACCTGCAGCAGGTTCAGCAGCTGGCGCTTGTACTCGTGGATGCGCTTGACCTGCACGTCGAACAGGCTCCCCGCATCGATCTCGATGTCGAGCCGGCTGCGCACGTACGCCGCGAGGCGTTCCTTGTTGCGACGCTTGACGGCGGACAGCTGTTGCGCGAAAGCCGGGTCGTCGGCATGTGCGCGCAACCCTTCGAGCTTGGCGAGGTCGCGGCGCCAGTCGGCGCCCAGTTTGCCGTCGATCGCGCCGGCCAGCTCGGGGTTCGCCTGCATCAGCCAGCGCCGCGGCGTGACGCCGTTCGTGACGTTGATGAACCGCTCGGGAAAGATCCGCGCGTAGTCGGCGAAGATCGTCTTCACCATCAGGTCGGAGTGCAGCGCCGAGACGCCGTTGATGCGTTCCGAGGCGACGATCGCGAGCGCCGCCATCCGGACCCGGCGCTCGCCGTGCTCGTCGACCAGCGAGACGCGTGACGCCATCGCCTCGTCACCCGGAAAACGCTCGCGCACCCGGTCCAGGAAGCGCGCATTGATCTCAAGGATGATCTCGAGATGGCGCGGCAGCAGCGCGCCGAACAGTGGCAGCGGCCAGGTCTCGAGCGCCTCCGGCATCAGCGTGTGGTTGGTGTACGAGACCGCGTCGCGGGTGACGGCCCATGCGGCGTTCCACTCCATGCCGTGCTCGTCGATCAAGAGGCGCATCAGCTCGGCCGGGGCCATCGCTGGGTGGGTGTCGTTCAGGTGGATCGCGTTGCGCCGGCCGAGGTCGGCCAGCGAGCCGCCTTCGCGCAGATGACGCGCGACCAGGTCCTGCAGCGACGCGCTGACCAGGAAGGCCTCCTGCTTCAGGCGCAGCACCCGACCGGCCTCGGTGCTGTCGTCCGGATACAGCACCCACGTCAGCAGCTCGGCACCGACCAGCGGCCGTGCCGCGTCGACGTGGTGGCCGTGGCGGAAGCCGTCGAGGTCGATCGGCTCTCCGGCACACGCCTGCCAGAGGCGCAGGGTCGAGACGCGCTCGCCGTGGTGCGCTGGCACGATCAGGTCGAAGGCGCGCGCGACGATGGCATCAGCCGGCCGCCAGCGCCGCCCGGTGCCTTCGGCATGGACCTCGCCGCCGAAGCCGACCCGGTACTGCGCTTCAGGTCGCGGCACTTCCCACGGATTGCCGTCCGGCATCCAGTCGTCCGGCAGCTCGACCTGCTGACCGTCCTCGATGCGCTGGGCGAACATGCCGAAGCGGTAACGCAGCCCGTAGCCGAACGACGGCAGTCCGAGTTCCGCGAACGAGTCGAGGAAGCACGCCGCGAGCCGGCCGAGGCCGCCGTTGCCGAGCGCCGCATCGCGCTCGTCCTCGAGCACATCGCTGAGTGAAAGGCCCTCGGCCGCGAGCGCTTCCTGAACCAGCGGCGCGAGGCCGAGCGCGGCCAGCGCATTGCCGAGCGAGCGTCCGATCAGGAACTCCATCGACAGGTAGTGGACGCGCCGCGTACTGCCGGCGGGGGCCGCGCGGTCTTCGGCCTGCGTCGTCGCCCAGCGTGCCATCAGCGACTCGCGCGCGGCGACCGCCGCGGCGCGCACCGCGATCGCTGGAGTGAGCGAACCGCCGCTTTGGATGAGCTCGCGCTGCAGCGCGCTGGCGAAGGACGATCGAAGGTCGGGGGAGGGGGAGGTCGTGGCGGTCAACGAAGAGGGTCCTGTCGATGGATGCGTAGGGCTTGTTAACGCTGTGGGAGCGCACGCGTTAGGCGATGACAGCGCGGTACAGCGCGGCGTATCGAGCGGCCGCTGCGTCCCAGTCGAAATTCTGCGCCATCGCCGTGGCCTGCACGCGACGCCACTCGTCGGGCCGGGTGTAGAGCACGCAAGCCCGGCGCACGGCGGCGCGGTAGTCGCCGACGTCGAAGCGATCGAACACGAAGCCGGTCGCCGAGCCGTCGGCGAGGTTCTCGAGCGCGCAGTCGACGACGCTGTCGGCCAGGCCGCCGACCCGGCGCACCAGCGGCAACGTGCCGTAGCGCAACCCGTAGAGCTGGGTCAGGCCGCACGGCTCGAAGCGCGACGGCACACCGATGACGTCGGCCCCGGCGACGATGCGATGGGCGAGCGCCTCGTCGTAGCCGAGGCGCAGCGCGACCTGCGCCGGATGCGCAGCCGCGGCGACGCGCAGCTCGGCCTCGAGCGCCGGATCGCCGCTGCCGAGCACGACCAGCTGCGCGCCGCGGCCGAGCAATTCGTCGAGGCCGGCCAGCACGAGGTTGAAGCCCTTCTGGTCGGTCAGCCGGCTGACGATGCCGAACAGCGGCGCCTTCTGCTGCGGCGCGAGCACGAACTCGGCCTGCAGCGCCGTCCGGCAGGCCGCCTTGCCGGCCATCGAGGTCGCGCTGTAGCGCGCGGCGATGCCGGCATCGGTGGCCGGGCTCCAGACCTTCGGATCGACGCCGTTCAGGATGCCGCTCAGATCGCCGGCGCGCTCGCGCAGCACGCCGTCGAGGCCGCAGCCTTGTTCCTCGGTCTGAATCTCGCGCGCGTAGGTCGGGCTCACGGTCGTCAGCCGGTCGGCGTGGACGAGGCCGCCCTTCATGAACGAGACCTGGCCGTAGAACTCGAGCCCGCGCAAGCCGAAGAACTCGGCCGGCAGGCCGAGCTCGGGCTCGACCGCCATCGGGAAGACGCCCTGGAACGCGAGGTTGTGGATCGTGAACACCGAGCCGGCGAGGCGCCGCCGATGGCGCGCCGCAGCCGCCTGCAGATAGACCGGCGCGAGCGCAGCGTGCCAGTCGTGGCTGTGGATCACGGCCGGCTGCCAGGCCGGATCGAGCCCCTCGGCGAGCTGCGCCGCGGCCCGGCCGAGCAGCGCGAAGCGGCGGTGGCTGTCGGCGTGCGGCAGGCCGTCAGCGCCGATGTACGGGTTCGCGCCGTGCGCGTACATCGGCGCGTCGACCAGGTAGACGCGGGTGCCGTCGGCCAGCGTGCCGTGCAGCAGTTGCGCGCCCTCGGGCAGCGCGAACGCCGGGGCGAGCGGCTTCGCATCCGCAATGCCGGCGCGGATGGCGGGGAAGGCCGGCAGCAGCACCCGCACCTCGCAGCCATGCGCGGCCAGCGCGGTCGGCAGCGCCGCGCAGACGTCGGCGAGACCACCGGTCTTGAGCAGCGGGAACAGCTCGGAGCAGACCTGCAGCACGCGCATCGGCGGCGGCCGCTCCTCCTTGACTGGGCGCGGCTTGCGCGGCCGAGCGGTCGTCACAGGGCGGCCAGCATTTCCCGCGTGACGAGCACGACGCCGCTTTCGGTGCGGTGGAAGCGGCGCGCGTCGACCTCGGCGTCCTCGCCGATCACCATGCCGGGAGCGAGCTCGCAGGCCCGGTCGATCACGACGCGCGTCAGCCGGCAGCCCGGGCCGATCTCGACGCCCGGCAGCGCGACGACCTGGTCGAGGCTCGCGCCCGAGCGGACGTGCACGCCGGAGAACAGCACCGAGCGCGTGACGGTCGCGCCGGACACGATGCAGGCGCCCGAGACCAGGCTGTCGGATGCGGTGCCGCGCTTGCCGTCCGCATCGACGAATTTCGCCGGTGCGAGCTGCTCCTGGTAGGTCCAGATCGGCCAGCGCCGGTCGTACATGTTGAGCGCCGGCGACGGTGAGGCGAGGTCGAGGTTGGCGGCCCAGAACGCATCGACGGTGCCGACGTCGCGCCAGTACGGCTCGGTGTGCGGCGGGTTCGGGATGCACGACATCGAGAACGGATGGGCCAGCGCCTGTCCTTCGGCGACCGCCTTCGGGATGATGTCCTTGCCGAAGTCATGGCTCGAGCCCGGATCGCGGACGTCCTCCTCGAGCAGGCGATACAGGTAGTCGGCCGAGAACACGTAGATGCCCATGCTGCCGAGTGCGCGGTCGGGCCGGCCCGGCATCGCGGGCGGATCGGCCGGCTTCTCGACGAATGCGGTGACGAGGCGGTCGGCGTTGATCGCCATCACGCCGAACGCCGTCGCCTCCTCGCGCGGCACCTCGAGGCAGCCCACCGTCACACCCTTGCCGCCCGCCACATGGTCGGCGACCATGATGGAGTAGTCCATCTTGTAGACGTGATCGCCGGCCAGCACGAGGATGAAGTCGGGCGGGATGCCGCTCTGGATGATGTCGAGGTTCTGGTAGACCGCGTCGGCGGTGCCCATGTACCACTGGTCGTTGAGGCGCTGCTG
>JBDSAB010000155.1:0-18207 GCA_039922395.1 Caldimonas sp. | reverse complement strand
TGGCGCAACGGCCGCACCGCGGCGGCCAAGGTCGATGCGCTGGCGAGCAACGGCATGGACGAGATCGAGATCCCGGCGTTTCTGCGCAAGCAGGCCGACTGAGGATGGCCACGCTGCGCGTTCACGGCCCCGCGCCGTGGGCGCGCTCGCGTGCCGCCGGTGCACGCCTGCGGGCGTGGGTGAGCCAAGACCCTGGCGCCGGCGTTCGGCGACAATCCGCTCCCATGCTGGCCCAACGAACCCTCAAGGCGATGACCCGCGCGGTCGGCGTGGGGCTGCACGGCGGCCAGCGCGTCGAACTCACGCTGCGGCCCGCCGCGCCCGACACCGGCGTGATCTTCCGGCGTGTCGATCTGGCGCAGCCGGTCGACATTCATGTGAATCCGCTGTGGATCACCGACACGCGCCTGAACACCACGCTCTCGGCCGGCGGCGACCCAGGCGCGCCGAAGGTGCGCACGATCGAGCACCTGCTGTCGGCATGCTCGGGGCTGGGCATCGACAACCTGATTGTCGACATCACCGGCGAAGAGGTGCCGATCCTCGACGGCTCGGCTGCGAGCTTCGTGTTCCTGCTGCAGAGCGCGGGCATCGAGTTGCAGGACGCGCCGAAGCGTTTCATGCGAATCCTCAAGCCGGTCGAGGTGCGCGAAGGCACGGGCGCGTCGCTGAAGTGGGCGCGGCTCGATCCGTTCGAGGGTTACAAGCTGACCTTCGAGATCGACTTCGACCACCCGGCCGTCGACCAGACCGGCCAGCGCCTCACGTTCGACATGGGCTCGGGCCGCTACAAGCAGGAGATCGCACGCGCTCGCACGCTCGGCTTCACGAAAGACGTCGAGATGATGAGATCACGCGGCCTGGCGCTCGGCGGCAGCATGGACAACGCGCTCGTGATCGACGACTACAAGGTGCTCAACGGCGACGGCCTGCGCTACGACGACGAGATCGTCAAGCACAAGATGCTCGACGCGATCGGCGACATGCTGGTGGTCGGACACCCGCTGATCGCGGCCTACAGCGCGTTTCGCTCGGGTCACGACCTGAACAACAAGCTGCTGCGCGCGGTGCTGGCCGACCCGTCGAGCTTCGAGATCGTCAGCTTCGACGATGCGGCCAGGGCCCCCGCGGGCCTGGCCGATCTCGCGCCGGCCTGGTGAGCGCCCGGCGCGATGCTGTTCTTCCGCTGGGTCGTCGGTCTGCTGCTGGTGGCGGGGCTCGTGTGCTTCGCGATGTACATCGCCACCGGCGAGCAGCGCTACCGCCGCCTCGGCATCCTGCTCGTCAAGTGGACGGTGATCGCCGGTCTGGGCTTCTTCGCGGTGCTGATCCTCGAACGCCTCGCGATGATGGTTTGAGGCGGCGCGAAGCATGACGGTTTTTCGCTGGATCCTCGGTGCGCTGCTGGCCGCGCTGATCGTTGGCTCGGTGGCGAGCTACGCGATCTTCCTGGGCTTCGACCTCAACCACTGGCGCGAACGCGCGCGCACGCTGCGCCGCGGGGTCTGGATGACGCTGCTGGTATGGTTCAACGTCGAAATCTGGGGCCGCGCGCTCGTCACGATCATGGCCTGGTGAGGCCGAGAAACGCGCAGACCTCGGGCAGGTGCGCGGCCTCGTAGTCGCTCAGCGCGTGATCGCTGCCGTCCAGCAGCTTGATCCGGCAGCCCGCGTAACGCGCGCTCATCTCGCGCCAGCTCAGCACCTCATCGCCCTTCGCGATCACCGCGAAGTAGCGCTGGAGTTTCGTCAACGAGGTCGGCGCCAGGTGGCGCAGTTCGGTGATGAATCCGGGCTCGAAGAAGAAGCGCTCTTCGCTGTGCCAGGCCGTGATCTCGCCGATGTACTTCGTCAGATCGCGCGCCGGATCGACGGCCGGGTTCAGCAGCACCGCGCGGCAACCGAGGCGCTCGGCGATCGCGGTCGCGTAAAAGCCGCCGAGCGAGCTGCCGATCACGCCGGTCGTCTTCGCGGGCCACGTGGTGAGGCCGTCGCGGATCGCCTGCATCGCCTCGGCGGGCGAGGGCGGCAGCTGCGGGCACCACCAGCGCACATCGGGTCGGTGTGCGGCCACCCAGGCTGCGGTGATGCGTGCCTTCGCCGATTGCGGTGACGAGCGAAAGCCGTGCAGGTACAACAGGTGCGTGATGTCGGCCGGCATCGGGTGCGTCAGGGCCGCGCGCGCGCCAGGGCGTCGAGCAGCTTCTGGTGGATCCCGCCGAAGCCGCCGTTGCTCATGCACAGCACATGGTCGCCGGGCCTGGATGCCGCAACGACGCGCTTGACGATGTCGTCGATCGAGTCGCTCGCGACCGCCTGCTTGCCCATCGGCGCGAGCGCCTGTGCCGCGTCCCAGCCGAGGCCGCCGCTGTGGCAGAACGCGAGGTCGGCCTCTTCGAGCGACCACGGCAGTTGCGCCTTCATCGCGCCGAGCTTCATCGTGTTCGAGCGCGGCTCGAAGACGGCGAGGATGCGCGCACGCGGACCCGAAGGGGACGCTCGTGATCCATCGACTTTGCGGCGCAGGCCGTTGACCGTGGTGCGGATCGCGGTCGGGTGGTGCGCGAAGTCGTCGTAGACCTTCACGCCACCGGCCTCGCCGCGCAACTCCAGCCGGCGCCGCACGTTCTCGAAGCTCGCCAGCGCCGTCGCGGCCACATCGGGCGCGACGCCCGCGTGCTCGGCCGCACCGATCGCGGCGAGCGCGTTGAGCTGGTTGTGCTCGCCGAGCAGCGACCATTCGACGCGGCCGATCTTCAGGCTGCCGCGCAGCACGTCGAACGCATGCGGCTCGCCACGCGCGCGCAGTGCACCGGGCTCTTCCTTGCGCGCGCCGAAGCGTTGCACCTCGCTCCAGCAGCCCATCGCGAGCACGCGCTGCAGACTCTCTTCGCGCGAGTTGACGACCAGCCGGCCCTTCGACGGCACGGTGCGCACGAGGTGGTGGAACTGGCGCTCGATCGCTGCGAGGTCGTCGAAGATGTCGGCGTGGTCAAACTCGAGGTTGTTCAGGATCGCGGTGCGCGGCCGGTAGTGAACGAACTTGCTGCGCTTGTCGAAGAACGCCGTGTCGTACTCGTCCGCCTCGATCACGAACGGTGCGCCCGCACCGGTGCGACCCAGGCGCGCCGAGGTGCCGAAATTCAGCGGCACGCCGCCGACCAGAAAGCCGGGTTCGAGGCCGGCGCGTTCGAGCATCCACGCCAGCATCGCGGTCGTGCCGGTCTTGCCGTGCGTGCCGGCGACAGCCAGCACGTGGCGGCCTTGCAGAACGTGTTCCGCAAGCCACTGCGGACCGCTCGTGTAGGGCAGCCCGGCGTCGAGGATCGCTTCCATCAACCCGTTGCCGCGGCTGACGACGTTGCCGATCACGAACAGGTCGGGCCGCAGCTCGAGTTGCTCGGCGCCGTAGCCCTCGGCCAGCGCGATGTCGAGCGCGCGCAGCTGGTCGCTCATCGGCGGGTAGACATTGAGGTCGCAGCCGGTCACACGGTGGCCGCTCTCGCGTGCGAGCGCAGCGAGGCCGCCCATGAAGGTGCCGCAGATGCCGAGAATGTGAATGTGCATCGATCGTGTCGGGAAGTCGGCGGGCGCGTGCCGCCGGAACTGTCGGTGAGGTCAGCCGCGCAGGCTGGCGCGCGCCGCGGCCACGCTCGCGGCGATGTCGGCCGGACTGTGCGCCGCGCTGACGAAGCCGGCCTCGTACATGGCCGGCGCGAGGTAGACGCCACGGTCGAGCATGGCGTGGAAGAAGCGATTGAAGCGTTCCTTGTCGGTCGCCATCACCGCGCCGTAGTTCTGCGGCAGCTCGGCCGCAAAGAAGAAGCCGAACATCCCGCCCTCGCAGTCGCCGACCATCGGCACACCGGCGTCGCGGGCGGCGTCGAGCAGGCCGTCGAGCCACGAACGCGTGCTCGCCGTCAGCGCCTCGAAGAAACCAGGTTTGCGGATCTCGCGCAATGTCGCCAGGCCGCAGGCGGTGGCCACCGGGTTGCCGGACAGGGTCCCGGCCTGGTACACCGGCCCGAGCGGCGCAAGCTGTTCCATCACCGCCCGGCGGGCGCCGAACGCTGCCAGCGGCATGCCGCCGCCGATGACCTTGCCGAACACGCTGATGTCGGGTTCGAAGCCGGGGATGGCGCGCGCATAGAGGCTTTGCGCACCGCCGAGCGCGACCCGGAAGCCGGTCATCACCTCGTCGAAAACGAGCAAGGCGCCGTGCTCGGTGCAGAGCTCGCGCAGGCGCTTCATGAACGCGACGTCGGCGCGCACGAAGTTCATGTTGCCGGCAATCGGCTCGATCATCACGCAGGCGATCGCGTCGCGATGCAGCGCGAAGGCGGCCTCGAGCTGCTCGAGGTCGTTGTACGGCAGCACTGTGGTGTGCTGCACCACCTCGGCCGGCACGCCGGCGCTGGTTGGATGTCCGAAAGTGGCGAGACCGGAGCCTGCCTTGACCAGCAGCGCGTCGGCGTGGCCGTGGTAGCAGCCCTCGAACTTGATGATCCGGCTGCGTCCGGTCACGCCGCGCGCCAGGCGGAGCGCGCTCATCGCCGCCTCGGTGCCGGAGCTGACGAGGCGCACCTGCTCGACGCTCGGGACCAGGCCGATGATGGCCTCGGCCAGCTCGATCTCGCGCTCGGTCGGTGCGCCGAACGACAGGCCGTCGACGACGGCGCGCTGCACCGCTTCGACGACTGCCGGGTGGCCGTGGCCGAGGATCATCGGCCCCCACGAGCCGATGTAGTCGAGATAGCGCCGACCTTCTGCGTCGACGATGTGCGAGCCTTCGCCGCGAACGATGAAGCGGGGCGTGCCGCCGACCGCGCGGAACGCCCGGACCGGCGAGTTCACGCCGCCCGGGATCACGCGCTGGGCGCGGGCAAACAGAAGGGCGTTGCGGTCGGTCGACGCGCCGGCGGCGTCAGTGGACATGTCGCGGGCTCTTCGCAGTGCCGGTGTCGTCAGCGGCCTCCGTGGCAGCGTCGTCCGCTTCGTCCTCGCCAGGCGGCAAGGCCCAGAAGAAGCGGTCGGGAATCACGTTGCCCATGCCGGGCCGAAACCCGGCGTCGAGGGCCTGGTCGAGGAAGGCGAGAGCCTCGCCGACCGCCGCATGCAGGTCGGCACCGGTCGCCAGCAGCGCCGCCAGCGAGGCCGCCAGCGTATCGCCGGCGCCGACGAAGCTGACCTCGAAGCGCTCGAACTTCTCGCCGGTGATCGCGCCCTGGGGTGAAGCCAGCACGTTGTCGAGGAACTGGTCGGGCAGCGGAACGCTGGTCACGAGAACATGGCGAGTGCCGTGCTTGTTCGCGGCCACCGCGAGCTCGCGCGGCGACGCCGGACGGTCGCCTTCCCAGTCGGGCAGGAGGAAGTCGGAAAGCGTCTGGTGGCTGCCGACCAGCACCTCGGTCTGCGGCAGCACCAGGTCACGAAACGCATCGAGGTAGGCCTGTTGCTCGTCCTCCTCGACCCACGAGAGGTTCGGCAGATAGGCCACCAGCGGCACGTCCGGATAGTCGGAAAGGATCTCGGCGACGCTGCTGACGCCTTCGGTCGAACCGAGGAAGCCGACTTTCCAGGCCGCGATCGTCACGTCCTCGAGGACGCTGCGCGCCTGCTCGGCGATCACGTCGGCGTCGATCGGGTGGTGGTCGAAGACCTCGGCGGTGTCGCGCATCACGATGCTCGTGACGACCGGCAGCGCGTGGGCACCCATCGCTGCAATCGTCGCGACATCGCCGGCGATGCCGCCCGAGCCGCTCGGATCGCTGGCGTTGAAGGTCATCACGCAGGCTGGAGCCGGCTGCTCCTGGAGGGTGCTCGGATCGGCTTCGACGGAAGATATTTCAGCGGTCATCGGAAGGGCCTGCTGGCGACGTTGGGGAGAGCCTTCGGGAGCTCGGCCGTACCTCTAGACAAGCGTGAAGAATGTTGCGTATGTACCTACGAAGCCTTGCATTTTCAAATAGGCCGATGGCTACAATCTGCCTGCATTGTAGTGAAGGCGTAGAGCGACCCGTGAGCGAGCCGAAGACCTGGATGTGCCTGATCTGCGGCTGGATTTACGACGAGTCCCTGGGCGATCCCGAACACGGCATCGCGGCCGGCACGGCTTGGGCGGCGGTGCCGATGAACTGGACCTGTCCCGAATGCGGTGCCCGCAAGGAAGACTTCGAGATGGTGCAGATCTGAGAGTGTGGAGCGCGCCCCCTTCGGCACGCGGGTCGATTCTGAGGAGTACCCCTGTTGAGCAATGAGGCCGCTGCCGAACCCGCGGGACTGAAGGTGCTGGTCATCGACGACAGCAACACCATCCGTCGCAGCGCGGAGATTTTCCTGAAGCAAGGCGGCTACGAGGTCCTGCTCGCGGAAGACGGCTTCGATGCGCTGTCGAAAGTCAACGACCACGCCCCCGATCTGATCTTCTGCGACATCCTGATGCCGCGTCTCGACGGCTACCAGACCTGCGCGATCATCAAGCGCAACGCGCGTTTCGCGAGCGTCCCGATCATCATGCTGTCGTCGAAGGACGGCCTGTTCGACAAGGCGCGCGGACGGATGGTCGGGTCGGAAGACTACCTGACCAAGCCCTTCACCAAGGATCAGCTCCTCCAGGCGGTGAGCCAACACTGTCGCGGCTCGGCCGCCGATCGGGTGGCCGACGCGGCGCCGACGGTCGGCGAAGTCGCCGGCGCCGACTAGGAATCACCATGCCCGTTCAAAAGATCCTGCTGGTCGACGACTCGAAGACCGAGTTGCACTACCTTTCCGATTTGCTCGAGAAGCGCGGTTTTGCGGTTCGGCTTGCCCACAACGGCGAGGAGGCGATGCGCCGACTGACCGAGGAGACGCCCGACCTGATTCTGATGGACGTCGTCATGCCAGGGCTCAACGGCTTTCAGCTGACACGTGCGATCACGCGCGACCCACGCTACGCGAACGTGCCGGTGATCATGTGCACCAGCAAGAACCAGGAAACCGACAAGGTCTGGGGCATGCGCCAAGGGGCGCGCGACTACATCGTCAAGCCGGTCGATCCGACCGAGCTGATGAGCAAGATCCAGGCGTTCAGCTGAAGCGGCAGCGGGCCCAGGCGACGCGCACGGCGGCGACACGGACGAAGTGAATGGCCAACAAGCAAGCACTGCGCGACCTCCAGAGCCGTCTCGCCGACCGGCTGCAGGCGGCGCAGACCGAGCAGCGGGGCAGGTCCTGGCTCGCCGTCGAGTGCGGCGCGCGCGGCTTCCTCTTTCCGCTGCGCGACGCCGGCGAGATCTTCCCGATCGCGCCGATGGCACCCGTCCCGCACAGCCATCGCTGGTTTCTCGGCGTTTCGAATCTGCGCGGGCACCTGCACGGTGTGGTCGACCTGGCGGTGTTCCTGGGCCTGAAGACCGCCGAAAGCAACCGCGACCAGGCCCGGCTCGTTGGCTTCAACCAGGTGCTCGACATCAACTGCGTGCTGCTCGTCGATCGGCTGTCCGGGTTGCGCAGCGAAGAGGACCTTGAGGCCGAGGCCGACGACGGCACGCTGCGGCCCAAGTTTGCGGGCGGCCGCTATCGCGATGCCTCGTCACGCGTCTGGCAAGAGCTGAATCTGGCTGCGCTGGCAGCGGACGAGGCTTTTCTGGGCATCGTCGGCTGAGGCCCCCCGGGTGCTGAATCGGGCCCGTTGATCTGAACGAGAGCGAACGAGACACGTATGAGATTCCTGAGCAAAGTACGGTCATGGGGTCGAAAGGGCGATGCCGATTCGACCGATTCCATCAACGGCGACATGGCGTTCGAAGGCGCCTACGCGCAGCCAGGTGCGGTTGCGTTCCAGAGCGCGGGCGAAGCCGCGCTGGCCGAGGCCAAGCGCACGTCGAAATTCGATTCGATGCCGCCGGCGCACGCGGACCACACCGACAACTCGATCATCACCGAGTCGCTGCCGACTGAGGCGACCGACTTTGCCGAATCGCGCCAGCTCGACGACGAGGTCGGCCGCGGCGCGTTGCCGCTGATCGGCAGCCGCTCGATCGGCGATCAGCAACGGATCCTCGTGGTGCTCGTCGGCCTCGGGCTGCTCGGCCTGATCGCGCTGACGATCTTCTCGATCGCGTCGGCTGGCCGTGGCGCGGCCCAGGTCGCAGCAAGCGGCCAGGCGCTGATGCAATCGCAGCGCCTGGCCAAGTCGGTCACGCAGGCGCTGATCGGCAGCGCCCAGGCCTTCCCGGAGATGCGCGAGAGCGCCGAGGTGCTCGCGCGCAATGTGCGCGGCCTGAAGACGGGCGAAGGCAGCGTTGCCGCGGCGCCCGACAGCGTGCAGAGCGTGCTCGAGCCGGTGCTGCCGCTCGTCGACCGCGCCGAAAAGAACGCCAACACCGTGCTTGCGCAGCAGGCGGTGTTGACGCAGGTCGGCCAGTCGCTGCGCACGATCAACCGCCAATCTTCCGACCTGCTCGAGATCGCCGAGACGGTGTCGTCGCTGAAAGTCCAGCGTGATGCGTCGCCCACCGAGCTCGCGGCCGTCGGCCAGATGGTGATGCTGACCCAGCGGATCGGCAAGTCGGCGAACGAGTTCCTGACCACCGAAGGCGTCAGTCCCGAAGCGGTGTTCCTGCTCGGCAAGGATCTGAATTCGTTCCGCGATCTCGGCGAAGGCCTGCTCGAGGGCAGCCAGACCTTGCGCCTGCCCGGCACACGCGATCCGCAGACCCGTGAACGTCTGACCGCGTTGATGAAGGTCTACGACGAGACCCGCACGCAGGCCGGCTCGATTCTCAGCAAGTTGCAGGGTCTGACGGCCGCGCGCGAAGCGCAGGCTTCGATCGTGGCCGACAGCGAGCCGCTGCGCAAAGGTCTCGAAGTCGTCCAGGAAAAGCTCGGCAGCGAGACCGGCCTCGGCGCGTTGACGGTCGCCTTCCTGGTGCTGTCGGCGCTCGTCGTCGTGGTCGGGGGTGCCGGTCTGGTCCGGCTGCGCGAGCATGAGCAAGGCCAGCGGGCCGCCATGGCGCAGAGCCGGCGCCTCGAGGCCGAAGCGCAGGAGCAGGAGGCCAAGCGCGTCAACGACGCGAACCAGGCCGCCATTCTCCGGCTGATGAACGAGCTGCAAGGCGTCGCCGAGGGCGACCTGACCCAGCAGGCAACCGTCACCGAGGACATTACGGGCGCTATCGCCGACTCGGTCAACTACACCGTCGAGGAGCTGCGCACGCTGGTGTCGCAGGTCCAGGGCACGGTGAGTCGCGTGACCGGCACGACCGAGCAGGTCGAGGCCAACTCGACCGAGTTGCTTGCGACATCGTCCGAGCAGCTGCGCGAGATTCGGGACACCGGCGAGTCGGTGCTGAAGATGGCCGGCCGCATCAACGACGTGTCGGCGCAGGCGCAGGAAACGGCCAACGTCGCGCGGCAATCGCTGACCGCCGCGGAGCAGGGCCTGAAGGCGGTGCAGAACACGATCGGCGGCATGAACTCGATCCGTGACCAGATCCAGGAGACGTCGAAGCGCATCAAGCGCCTCGGCGAGTCGTCGCAGGAGATCGGCGAGATCACCGAGCTGATCTCCGACATCACCGAGCAGACCAACGTGCTCGCGCTGAATGCGGCGATCCAGGCCGCGTCGGCCGGCGAAGCGGGCCGGGGCTTCTCGATCGTGGCCCAGGAAGTGCAACGGCTGGCCGAACGGTCCGGCGATGCGACGCGGCAGATCGCGGCGCTCGTGAAAACCATTCAGACCGACACGCAGGATGCCGTCGGCGCGATGGAGCGCTCGACGCAGGGCGTGGTCGAAGGAACGCGGCTGTCCGACGCGGCCGGCACGGCGCTCGGCGAGATCGACCGCGTGTCGCGCCAGCTGTCCGACCTGATCGAGCAGATCTCGAAGCAGGCGCTCAGCGAAGCGGAATCGGCGAACGTCGTCGCCGCCAACATCCAGCACATCTTCGCGGTGACCGAACAGACCGGCGAAGGCACCCGCTCGACGGCCCAGATGGTGCGCGAACTGTCGAAGGCCGCCGAAGAGCTGAGACAGTCGGTGACCCGCTTCAAGATCGCATGACCCCGACCGGTTCGAGAACGCGCGCAACCGGGCCCCGCAAGGGCCCGGTCCGCCTGGGCTCTCGAATCGGCGCGTTTCCTGTTTCATTCCGAGTCGAACCACGATGAGCGAGTCCAGCGACGATCTGAGCGCAGTGGCATGGGTCCATGAGGAGCTGCGCCGCTCCATCGAGGCCGCCCACAAGGCGCTGCGCCGATTCGCCAAGGAAACCGAGACCCTCGACGGCTCCGACGTCGATGCGGTCGACCCGGCGGTCCTGAGGACCGCCCGAGCCCAGCTGCACCAGGGTGTCGGCGCGCTCGAGCTGGTCGGCCTGCCAGCCGCGGCCCTCGTGCTGCGCGCCAGCGAGGCCTTGGTCCAGCGCGCGGTGGCCAAGCCGGCGACGCTGACGGCGAAGGTCATCACCGACATCGAGCGCGCGTCTTTTGCGCTGCTCGACTACCTCGGCCGGATGCTTGCCGGCAAGACGATCTCGCCGCTGTCGCTCTTTCCGCAATACCACGCGGTCCAGGACGCGGCCGAGACGAACCGCGTCCATCCGGCTGATCTGTGGCCGATCGACTGGCGGTGGCGCGACATTCCGGCGGATGCCGGCTTGCCGGCGATCGAGCCGGGTCACGACACCCGCGATGTGCTCGAGACCCAGCTGCTTGCGCTGATGCGCGGGCGCCAGCCGCATGAAGCTGCGCGGCGCCTCAGCGATCTGTGCGCCGGTCTCGGCGCCGGTGCCAACGACTCGCAGGTGGCCACCCTGTGGCGCCTTGCGGCGGCTGCGTTCGAAGCGCAGGCCGAAGGTCTGCTCGGTTTCGATCTGTTCACGAAGCGGGTCGCTTCGCGCATCCTGCCGCAGCTGCGCATGCTGGAGCGCGGCGAGTCCGATGTCTCGGAACGGCTGGCGCGCGACCTGTTGTTCTTCTGCGCGCAGAGCCGGGCACCGGCCGCCGATCAGGCGCCTCGCTTGACAGCCGTTCGCCGCGCCTATGCGTTGCCCGACGACGCACCGGTCGACTATACGGTGAGCATGCTCGGGCGCTTCGACCCGGCCTTGATCCTGCATGCGCGCAAGCGCGTCGCTGCCGCGAAGGAAGCCTGGTCGGCCGTCGCCGGCGGCGAGCTGCATCGCTTTGCCGGCCTGAGCGAGGCGTTCTCGCTGGTCGGCGACTCGCTGAAGCGCCTGTTCCCCCACGGCGAAACGTTCGGCACCGAGCTGCAGCACGCAGTCGCTCAAACGCTGCAGTCGAAGGCCGCACCGCCGGCCGCGCTGGCGATGGAAGTGGCGACCAGCCTGCTCTACATCGAGGCGGCGCTCGAGGACGCCGATTTCGACGATCCCGCCCATGCGGCCCGCGTCCACCGCCTTGCCGAGCGCTTGCACGGGGTGCGCCAGAACCATCCGCCCGAGCCGCTCGAAGGCTGGATGGAGGATCTCTATCGCCGGGTCTCCGATCGACAGACGATCGGCAGCGTGGTCCAGGAGCTGCGCGCGTCGCTGTCCGAGGCCGAGAAGTCGATCGACAAGTTCTTCCGCAACCCGACCGATCGCGAGGTGCTGATTCCGGTGGCGCAGCAGTTGTCGTCGATGCGCGGCGTGCTGTCGGTGCTTGGCATGGATCACGCCTCGGCGGCGCTGCTGCGCATGCGTGACGAGATCGACGGCCTGGCCTCGACCGAGCTCGACAGCGAGCGCGTCACTCAGGCCGGCTTGTTCGACCGCATCGCCGGCAACCTGAGCGCGCTCGGGTTCCTGATCGACATGCTCAGCGTCCAACCGCAGATGGCGAAGTCGCTGTTTGCGTTCGACCCCGACAGCGGCGTGCTGAGTCCGGTGATGGGACGTGCCGCGGAGCAAGAGTCCGGTGCGGCGGCGAGCGTTCCGCGACTGGCATCGCCGGTCGAGCCCCGCCTCGTCGAGCAGGCCCAGATGCTGGCGTTCAGCGCGGTGCGCGAAGACGTCTCGCTGCACGACGTCACTCGAGATCTCGAACGGTTGTCAAACGAAGCCAAGGCGGCCGACCAGCCGGCCCTGGCCGCCACGGTGCTGAAGGCACAGCAGGCTCTGGAGCGCGCGATCGGCCCCGATGATCTGGCCACCGCGCGCGGCGACCTGTCGGAGGCGCTGGTCGACTTCGTGGCGACCGCCGTCGCGCCCGCCGCGATGGCACCGGAACCGATGCTGCCGGCGCCGGCGCGGCTCGAGCCGGCTGCCGACGTCAACGACTTCACCGAAGACGACGAGATGCGCGAGATCTTCCTCGAGGAAGCGCGCGAGGTCGTCGCCGAAGCCCAGGCCGCCTACCAGGAGCTCGCGCGGACGCCCGACGAGCTCTCGCTGCTGACAACGCTGAGACGCGCCTTTCACACCTTGAAGGGCAGCTCGCGAATGGTCGGGCTGAAGGATTTCGGCGACGCCGCCTGGATCTGCGAGCAGCTCTACAACACGCATCTCGCCGAGCAGCGCACCGCCGGTCCGGCCTTCATCGAGTTCACCGGCTGGAGCCTCGGCTACCTCGGCGCATGGTCCGAGGAGATCGCGGCGCGCACGCCGGTCAGCCACGACGTCGCGACGGTGAAGGGGCAGGCGGATCGCTTAACCCAACGCCTCGAAGCCAACGAAGGCAATCCTTCGGACATCTCGCTGCCGCTCGGCTTGCCGCCGAATCTGCCGAGCGCGGACGATCTCGATCTGGGTTCGATGGAACTTGACACCGCCGTCTTGCCGACGGTCGATACCGCCTCGACTACGGCAGCCAAGCGCGCCCCGGATGTCTTGGCATTCGAGCTGGATCTGGCGGCGTTTGAATCGGGCGTTGCGGCACCGCCGCCGACTGAAGCGCGCTCGCCGATGTCGATGGGCGAAGTCACGCAGGTCTTGTCGCGTGAACAGCTGGAAACGCCGCCCGTCGGCGATCTGGCGCCAAGCTTCGAGCTCGACCTGGGCATGGCGCCAGCAGCCGAGCCGTTTTCGCTCGACCTCACGCCGAGCCTCGCGCTGGCAGTCGAGCATGCCCTGCCGGTCCACGATGCGGCAGACGCCGAATCGGCAGCTGCTTCGAACGTGGCGCCGGAGAGCCAGTCCGATGACGGCGCGGAGCCGACCGCGGACGGCGACGACGAGCTGACGAAGGTGGTCGGTCCGCTGCGGATCGGGATTCCGCTCTTCAACATCTACCTGAATGAAGCCGACGAGTTGTCGCGGCACTTGTCGACCGAGCTCGCCGAGTGGGCGATGGAGCTGCATCGGCCGGTCGGCGAGGTGCCGATCGCGTTGGCGCATTCGCTCGCGGGCAGCTCGGCCACGGTCGGCTTCTCCGACCTGTCGCATCTGGCCCGGGCACTCGAACATGGGCTGACGCGGTCGGATGCGCTACGGCACGGAACCGCGGAAGAGGCCCAGCTGTTCACCGAGGTCGCCGACGACGTCCGCCGCCTCCTGCATCAGTTTGCGGCCGGGTTCCTGAAGGAGCCGGCAGCCGGTCTGCTGGAGCGGCTCGCCGAGCACGAGGTCAGCTCGGCGCAGCGCCTCGACGCGCAGAGCGCCGAAGACGAATCGCAGGCCAGCGCGGAAGAGGCTGCCGCGGATTCCAGATCGGCGGGTGACGCGCCTTCATCGTTATCAGCGGCACTCGACGCCGCCGATGCCGATTGGGACCAGCGGCCGGGTCATCCGGATCACGCCGAATCGGCGCGCGCGATCGTCGGCGAGGCCGTCGCTGATGCAGTGGTGCAAGAGCCTGTCGAAGCGACCCTTGACGTCGCTTCCTCGGTGCACGATGCGGAAGAGGCAAATCGAGTCGAGCCCGAGGGCCGTTTCGAACGCGAGGCAGCATCCGATGACTTGGACCGCGCCAGCGATTTCATCGAGCCGGACGACGACGGCGACGAGCCACCTCCAGCCGGGCGTCCGCAGGGCCAGCCGCGGCGCTCGGTGTTCGGCGCGCTCGACGGCCCGCGCTCCGGCTTCGGTGCCTTCGATGGACCGCGCTCTTCGTTCGGTTCGCTCGATGCTCAACGCTCGGCGTTCGGGGCCTTGCAGGCCCGCTTCGATCCGCTCGGCGTTTCCGAGCTGAAGCCACTGGCTGCACTCGCACCGGACGCTGCCACTCCCGGGCTCGCGGCCGAGTCAGCGGACGACGCCGAGGACGACATCGATGCGCAGGACGTAGTCGATGCCGAGCTGTTTCCGGTTTTCGAGGAAGAGGCGCTTGAGCTGATTCCCCGCCTCGCGACGCAACTGCGCACCTGGGTCCGCGAGCCCGGCGAGGCGGCGAACGCATCGGCCTGCATGCGCATCCTCCACACGCTGAAGGGCGGCGCCCGCCTCGCCGGCGCGATGCGCCTCGGCGAGATGGCGCACCGAATCGAGACCCGCATCGAGCGCCTGCTGGCGCATCCGCCGGTGTCGGTCGAAGACCTCGAGGCCCTCGAAGGTCGTTGCGACAACATGGCACATGCCATCGAAGCGCTCGCCGGTCGCGAAGGCGCTGCGGTGGAAAACGACAGCACCGAGGTGCGGGTAGCACCTGCTCCGATCGTCGAGCGCACGCCGGCATCGCTCGCGCCGACGGCATCGACTCCGATGGCGCCGAGTGTGCGACCCGAGCCGCATGCGGAGCAAACGCCTCCGAGACGTTTTGTTGAGTCGGCTGCACCAGCGGGCCAAGCAATTTCCGCCGCGGCATCGCCTGCCGCGACGCCGGAATCGACCGACGTCGACTGGTCGCGCTTCTTCAACACCGAGCCGGTGCGCGCCAAGGCGCCGGATCGCGGTGCAGCCGCGTCGCAGGCGGCGGTGCGCGTCGGTGCGCCGCTGCTCGATCGGCTCGTGAACCTGGCCGGCGAGGTCAGCATCACGCGGTCGCGCGTCGAGGTCGGCGTCGGCCAGATCAAGACCTCGCTCGGCGACCTGACCGAGAACCTGGAACGGTTGCGCGGACAGCTGCGCGACATCGAGATCCAGGGCGAGACGCAGATGACGTCGCGCCTCGAGGCGGCCAAGGCCGCTGCCGAAAGCTTCGACCCGCTCGAGTTCGACCGCTTCACGCGCTTCCAGGAACTGACCCGGATGATGGCCGAGTCGGTCAACGACGTCGCCACGGTGCAGCGCACCTTGCAGCGATCGTTGGAGTCGACAGAGGACGAGCTGGTTGCGCAGTCGCGCATGACGCGTGACCTGCAGGACGACCTGTTGCGCACGCGCATGGTCGAGTTCGAGGGACTATCGGATCGGCTTTACCGCGTCGTGCGGCAGGCCGCAAAGGAAACCGGGAAGCAGGTGCGCCTCGACATCGTCGGCGGCTCGATCGAAATCGATCGCGGCGTGCTCGACCGGATGACCGGCGCTTTCGAGCACCTGTTGCGCAATTGCGTGACGCACGGGATCGAGTCCCCGGAGCGACGCAGGGCCGCCGGCAAGGAAGCGGCCGGTTCGATCATCGTCGCGCTCTCGCACGAGGGCAACGAAGTCGGCGTCGAAATCCGCGACGACGGCGCCGGCCTCGACCTGGAGCGCATTCGGCGCAAAGGGCTCGAGATGGGGCTGCTGGACGGGTCGACCGAACCGACCGACGTCGATCTCGCCAATCTGATCTTCGCGCCAGGCTTTTCGACGGCGACCAGCGTGACCGAGCTGGCTGGGCGCGGTGTCGGCATGGACGTCGTCCGTTCCGACGTCGTCGCGATGGGCGGCCGGATCGAGACCGCGACCGAAGCCGGCAAGGGCACCTCGTTCAAGCTGATCCTGCCGCTGACGACGGCTGTCACGCAGGTCGTGATGCTGCGCTGCGGCGAGACGACGGTCGCTGTGCCGTCCACCTTGATCGAGATGGTGCGACGGGCCACGCCGGTGGAGCTCGAAGAGGCTTACTGGACCGGCGGCTATCCGCTCGCCGACAAGACGCTGCAGTTCTTCTGGCTCGGCGCGCTGCTTCAGCTGAGCGCGATCCCGGCCGAGTCTTCCGAGCGGACCCGTACCGTGGTCATCGTGCGCAGCGCGCAGCAGCGCATCGCGGTGCACGTCGACGAAGTCGTCGGCAACCAGGAAGTGGTCGTCAAGAACCTCGGCCCGCAACTGTCCCGGTTGCCTGGGCTCGTCGGGATGACGCTGCTGGCGTCCGGCACGGTCGCGCTGATCTACAACCCGGTCGCGCTGGCCACGCTCTACGGCGAGAGCGCCCGGACCGCCACGCACGCCGCGCTGAGCGGCACGGTCCAGGGCACCGAGTACGACGAGCCGGTCGTCGCGATTGCGCCGCTCGTGCTGGTGGTCGACGACTCGCTGACGGTCCGCCGCGTCACGCAGCGCCTGCTGCTGCGCGAAGGCTTCCGCGTCGCCCTCGCCAAGGACGGGCTCGACGCGCTCGAGCGCCTCGCCGAAGAAGTGCCGAGTATCGTGCTGTCCGACATCGAGATGCCGCGCATGGACGGCTTCGACTTCGTGCGCAATCTGCGCTCGGACGCGCGTTGGAAAGAGTTGCCGGTCATCATGATCACGTCGCGGATCGCGCAGAAGCACCGCGACCATGCGGCTGAGCTCGGCGTCGACCACTACCTCGGCAAGCCCTACTCGGAAGAAGATCTGCTGGCGCTGATCGGGCGTTACACCGCGCACTCGGCACGCGCCTGATCGGCTCTAAGGTGACTCGCCGGTCGCCGGCTTGATCGCGCCGAAGCGCGCCAGCGTCTTCTGGCGCGATTCTTCATGGTCGACGATCGGCATCGGATAGTGATCGCCAAGTTGGATGCCTGCCGCCGCGAGGTCGATCGGCCGGGCTCGCCACGGCGCATGGATCAGTTCGTTCGGCAGGGCCGCCAGCTGCGGCACATAGCGGCGGATGAAGCGACCCTCGGCATCGAATTTCTCGCTCTGCGCGATCGGGTTGAAGATGCGGAACCACGGCTGGGCGTCGCAGCCGGTCGACGCCGCCCACTGCCAGCCGCCGTTGTTCGCGGCCAGGTCGTAGTCGATCAGCTTCTCGGCGAAGTAGCGCTCGCCGCGTCGCCAGTCGATGCCGAGGTCCTTGACCAGAAAGCTCGCCGTCACCATGCGCAGGCGGTTGTGCATGTAGCCGGTCTGGTTGATCTGCGCCATCGCCGCATCGATCAGCGGATAGCCGGTGCGCCCTTCGCACCAGTCTTCGAAGTGAGCATCGGCCGTCTTCCCGTGCTCGAAGCGCAGGCGGTCGTATTCCGGGCGGAAGCTGTGGCCGACGACGTGCGGATGGTGATGCAAAACCTGGTGGTAGAAGTCGCGCCAGATGAGCTCGGAGAGCCAGACCGCCGGGCCGCGTCGAGCCGGCTTCGGGCGCGTGTCGAGGCGCTCGGTCGCGGCCCGGGCCAGTTCGCGGATCGACACCGTCCCAAAGCGCAAGTGGACCGACAGATAGCTCGGGCCCTTGACCGCGGGGAAGTCGCGCGCGGTGTCGTAGTCGTCGATCCGGCGCAGGAAGTCGGCGAACAGCGCGTCGGCGCCCGCGCTGCCAGGCTGGACGTGCAGTTCGTGCAGGTTGGTCGCCTCGAAGCCAAGTGCTGAGAGCGTCGGGATGGCGGATGAAACTTCGGGGGCGAGCGGCGCCAGGCTGCTGGCATGGCGTTCGACCGGGTAGCTGCTGACGAAGAACGGGTCGAGCTTCTTCAGCCACGCGTTCTTGTACGGCGTGTAGACGCTGTAGGGCTTGCCGCTCAGGGTCAGCACCTCGCTGCGCTCGAACACAACGTGGTCCTTCGAGGTGTGCAGCGCGATGCCGATGTCGGCGAGCGCGCCACGCACCTTGGCGTCGCGTTGCAATGCGGCCGGGTCGTCGTCGTGGTTGGCGTAGACGGCCTGAACATGCAGGCTCTGCGCCAGCTCGACGATCTCGGCTACCGCCGGGCCGTGCCGAACCGCCAGACGCACATCCGAGGCGCCGTGTTGCGCGCCGAGCTGTTCGAGCGCCGCGGACAGCGCCACCACCGAGTCGTGGATGAACTCGACTCGCCGATCGGCGCGTGGCAGCGGCTCGAGGATGTCCCGGTCGAAGACGAACGCGCACCAGACGCGGCGCGCTGATCGGCAGGCGTGATAGAGCGCCGCATGGTCATCGATGCGCAGATCGCGGCGGAACCAGACCAGCGCGGTGTCGAGAGATTTGTCCATGTCGGGGGATTTGCGCTGCTGCGAGTTTGCC